>JAEHDO010000549.1 GCA_016880375.1 Betaproteobacteria bacterium
CCACGGCCGGTGCGGTGCGCGATTTCGTCCTCGGCGTCAGGCTGCTCGACGGCAAGGGCGAGGTGCTCAATTTCGGCGGCCAGGTGATGAAGAACGTCGCCGGCTACGACGTCTCGCGCCTGATGGCCGGCGCGCTCGGCACGCTGGGCCTCATGCTGGAAGTCTCGCTCAAGGTGCTGCCGAAGCCGCACGCCGAAGCCACGCTGCGGCTGGAACTGCCGCAGGACAAGGCCATCGAGACCATGAACCGCTGGAGCGGCCAGCCGCTGCCGCTGTCGGCGACCTGCTGGGCCGACGGTGCACTGACGCTGCGGCTGTCCGGTGCGCGCGCGGCGGTGGCGGCGGCGCGGGAGAGGATCGGCGGCGAGGCCGTCGCCGAGGCGGAGGGCTTCTGGCGCGCGCTGCGCGAGCAGCAGATGGATTTCTTCTCCGGCGCGCAAGCCCTCTGGCGCCTGTCGCTGCCCTCGAAAAGCGCGCCGCTCGATTTGCCCGGCAGTCCGCTCATCGAGTGGGGCGGCGCGCTGCGCTGGCTGAAAACCGCTGCACCCGCCGTGGCGCTGCGCGAGGCGGCGGCACGTGCCGGCGGTCATGCCACGCTGTTCCGCGGGGAGGACAAGTCGGCCGGCGCCTTTCAGCCGCTGCCGGCGCCGCTGCTGCAGATCCACATGAATCTGAAGCGTGTCTTCGACCCGCAGGGCCTGTTCAATCCGGGCCGGCTGCATTCCGGCTTCTGAGATGCAAACCAACCTCGCCGATTTCATCCGTGACACGCCGGCCGGCCGCGAAGCCGAGGCGATCCTGCGCAAGTGCGTGCATTGCGGCTTCTGCACCGCCACCTGCCCGACCTACCAGTTGCTGGGCGACGAGTTGGACGGCCCGCGCGGCCGCATCTATCTCATGAAGCAGATGCTGGAAGGCGCCGCGGCGACGGCGAAGACGCAACTCCATCTCGATCGCTGCCTGACCTGCCGCGCCTGCGAAACGACCTGTCCGTCGGGCGTCGAGTACCACCGCCTGGTCGACATCGGCCGGGAGGTGGTGTCTTCCCGCGTCGCCCGCCCGGCCGGCCAGCGCTTCCTGCGCTTCGCCCTGCGGGAGTTCCTGCCGCGCGGCTGGCTCTTCGGGCCGGCATTCCGGCTCGGACAATTTTTCCGCCCGCTGCTGCCGGCAGCACTGAAGGCCAAGGTGCTGCCAAAGCAAAAGTCAGTCGCGTGGACACGCCGCGATCATCCGCGCCGCATGCTGATGCTGGCCGGCTGCGTGCAGCCGAGCATGTCGCCGAATATCAACGCCGCCGCGGCGCGCGTGCTCGACCGCCTCGGCATCGCGACGATCGAAGCGGACGGTGCCGGCTGCTGCGGCGCCGTGCGCATGCATCTCGACGATCACGAAGGCGCGCGCGCAGATGCGCGGCGCAACATCGACGCCTGGTGGCCGCACATCGAGCGCGGCGCGGAAGGCGTCATCATCACCGCCTCAGGCTGCGGCGCCCATGTGCGCGAATACGCCTATCTGCTCGAAGGCGATCCGGCCTATGCGGCAAAGGCGGCGCGCGTGACGCTGCTCAGCCGCGACATTGGCGAGGTGATCGCGGCGGAGATGGACGGGCTGCGGGTACTGCTGGAAAAGTCGGCATCCACGACACGGCGCAAGGTCGCCTTCCATTCCCCCTGTTCGCTGCAGCACGGCCTGCGCGTGCGCGGCGCCGTGGAGGAGATCCTGCAGGCGGCCGGCTTCGAGCTGACGCCGGTGGCCGACAGCCATCTGTGCTGCGGCTCGGCCGGCACCTATTCCATCCTCCAGCCGGCGCTCTCGCTGAGGCTGCGCGACAACAAGCTGGCGTGCCTTTCGGCCGGCGCGCCGGCGGCCATCGCCAGCGCCAACATCGGCTGCATCGCGCATCTGCAGGCGGGCACGCCGACGCCGGTGTCGCACTGGATCGAGCTGCTGGATCAAGGACTGGGAAACTGAGATGGAGCTGAATGTCGCCGCGAAGGGTTACGACGAACTC
>JAEHDO010000003.1 GCA_016880375.1 Betaproteobacteria bacterium
AGATTGCCGCGCGAAGTCAGCGTCGAGGCTTCGGCGGGATTGGCGACGATTTCTTCGCAAGCGGCGGCGACACCCGGAGAATAGGCCAGCGCCAGGTCGCGCTGGGTAATCAACTGCTTGGTCGGCGTGACGGCGATCTTGCCGGGGCGGGGCTTGCGGTGGTATTCGAGGGCTGCGGCGCGGATTGCTTCGTCCATCTTCATCGATCCTTGTCTTCTTGGGGTCGGCCGGAAAGGCCGGGTGAATAGCGGAGTTTATCGGGTCATAGGGGTTGTGGCATAATATTGCATTGCCGCTTCCGTCTCAAATCACCTTCACCTATTTCCCGTCCAAACCCGCTGCCGTGATCGCTCGGCAATCCCGGCCAGCCGCAAACCGACTTCACGCAACGATTCGTCCTGGAGATTCAGCACCATGAACCAGCGCTTTTCCGATCCCGCCTCCCTCAACGCGCCGACTTACGTCCGCAATGCCCGGCTCAAGGCCTGGGTGGCGGAGGTGGCTGTTCTCACCCAGCCCGATCGCATCGTCTGGGCCGATGGTTCGGAGGAGGAATACGACCGCCTGTGCGGCGAGATGGTCGCGTCCGGCAGCCTGATCAAGCTCAACCCGGACAAGCGCCCGAACTCCTATCTCGCCTGGTCCGATCCCTCGGACGTGGCACGCGTCGAGGACCGTACCTTCATCTGCTCGCAACACAAGGACGACGCCGGCCCCAACAACAACTGGGAGGATCCGGCGAAGATGAAGGAGACGCTCAAGGGGCTCTTCAGCGGCTGCATGCGCGGCCGCACGATGTATGTCATCCCCTTCAGCATGGGTCCGCTCGGCAGCCCGATTGCGCATATCGGCGTGGAGATTTCCGATTCCCCCTATGTCGTCACCAACATGCGCATCATGACGCGCATGGGCAAGGCGGTGTATGACGTGCTCGGCGAGAATGGCGAGTTCGTGCCCTGCCTGCACAGCGTCGGCCACCCCCTCGCTCCCGGCCAGCAGGACGTGCGCTGGCCCTGCAACAAGGACACCAAGTACATCGTGCACTTCCCCGAGACGCGCGAGATCTGGTCCTACGGCTCCGGCTACGGCGGCAATGCGCTGCTGGGCAAGAAGTGCTTCGCCCTGCGCATCGCCTCCACCATGGCGCGCGACCAGGGCTGGCTCGCCGAGCACATGCTGATCCTCGGCGTCGAGTCCCCCGACGGCGACAAGAGCTACGTCGCGGCGGCCTTCCCCAGCGCCTGCGGCAAGACCAACTTCGCCATGCTGATTCCGCCAAAGTCCCTCGATGGATGGAAGGTCACCACGGTGGGTGACGACATTGCCTGGATCAAGCCGGGCAAGGATGGCCGCCTCTACGCCATCAATCCGGAGGCGGGTTATTTCGGCGTCGCCCCCGGCACCTCGGAGAAGTCCAACTACAACGCCATGGCGACGCTCCACGCCAACATCATCTACACCAACGTTGCCCTCACTCCGGACGGCGACGTCTGGTGGGAAGGCATGAGCAAGCAGGTTCCGGAGAAGCTCACCGACTGGACCGGCAAGGAATGGACGCCCGGCTGCGGCCGCCCGGCGGCGCATCCGAACGCCCGCTTCACCGCGCCCGCCAGCCAGTGCCCCTCGCTCGACGAGAAATGGGAGGATCCTGCGGGCGTGCCGATTTCCGCCTTCATCTTCGGCGGCCGCCGCTCCACTACCGTGCCGCTGGTGTTCGAGGCCTTCAACTGGAATTACGGCGTCTACATGGCCGCCACGCTCGGCTCGGAGACCACCGCCGCCGCCGCCGGCAAGATCGGCCAGGTGCGGCGCGACCCCTTCGCCATGCTGCCCTTCTGCGGCTACCACATGGGCGACTACTTCAACCACTGGCTGCGCATGGGCCATGTCGTCGACAACCCGCCGCGCATCTTCACGGTGAACTGGTTCCGCCAGGACGAGAAGGGCAACTTCATGTGGCCCGGCTTCGGCGAAAACATGCGCGTGCTGAAGTGGATCGTGGACCGCGTCAAGGGCCGCGTGGGTGCGCAGCAGACGCCGCTCGGCTGGATGCCGCGCTTCGAGGATCTCGACTGGACCGGCCTGGAGGAGATTAACAAGGCGCAGTTCCAGGAACTCACGCGTGTTGACACGCAAATGTGGCAGGAGGAGCTGGACCTGCACGGCGAGCTGTTCGACAAACTGAAGGAGCGCCTGCCGAAGCAGCTGGTGCTCAAGCGAGAACTCTTCCGCATGAGCTTCGGCGCCCTGGAGTAACTGACTCTTCGTTGCATCAAAGGGCGCCTGCGGGCGCCCTTTTCATTTATTCTGAGCAGCCATGGACAGCAGCAACCGGCTTCCGCGCATCGCTCGGCGCATGAACGACATCGCGCCCTTCCACGTCATGGAATTGCTCACGCGCGCCCGGGAACTCGAGGCTGGCGGCCGCAGCATCATCCACATGGAAGTGGGCGAGCCGGATTTTCCGACGCCGCAACCGGTGATCGAAGCGGCCAATGAATTCATCCGCAGCGGGCGGGTGTTTTATACGCCGGCCCTCGGCATTCCTGAACTGCGCGAAGCCATATCGCGCTTCTACGACGAACGCTACGGCGTCGATGTCTCGCCGGATCGCATCGCCGTTACCGCCGGCGCCTCCGGCGCCCTGCTGCTCGCCCTGGCCGCGCTGCTCGACCCGGGCGACGAACTGCTGCTGTCCGACCCCGGCTATCCCTGCAATCGCCATTTCGTGCGCACACTGGAAGGCGTGCCGCGCGCCCTGTGCGTCGGGCCGGAGACCGACTATCAGCCCACCGCAGAGCAGGTCGCACAAAGCTGGACGGCACGCACCAGGGGACTGCTGGTCGCCTCGCCGGCGAATCCGACCGGCACCCTCATCGCAGCATCGGCGATGGCGGGGTTGGCAGCTTGCCTCAGGGAACACGGCGGCGCGCTGCTGGTCGACGAGATCTACCACGGCTTGACCTACGACTGCGATGCCCAAACGGCCCTTTCGCTGTCCGACGGAATTTTCGTCATCAACAGCTTTTCGAAATACTTCGGCATGACCGGCTGGCGCCTGGGCTGGCTGGTGGCGCCTTCGCACTTCGGGCGGGATATCGAGAAACTGGCGCAGAACCTGTTCATTTCGCCCTCAACCCCGGCGCAACACGCCGCCCTCGCTGCGTTCAAACCGGAAACCATTGCCCTGCTGGAAGGCCGACGCGCCGAATTCCGGTCGCGTCGCGATTTCCTGCTGCCGGCCTTGCGCCGGCTGGGCTTCCGCATTGCCGCCGAACCCCGCGGCGCCTTTTACCTATATGCCGACAGCTCGGCGATTGCCCATGACAGCGAGGCCCTGGCACGCGAGCTGATCGAGCAGGCCGGCGTGGCGATCACGCCCGGCCTCGATTTCGGGGACAACGCCCCGCAACGCCACGTGCGCTTCGCCTACACGGTGGCGCGGGACAAACTGGAAGAAGGTGTGGCGCGCCTGGCGCGCCACCTGGGAACTTGATATTGACTAGGCGCCAGTCTGACTGACGCGCCGGATGGCGGATTCGATCCGCTGCTTTTCCGCCAGGACCTTGGCGGCATACAAGCCTTCGCCGTCGTTGGCCGCCCCGGCATACTGCTGCAGTCCGGCCTCGAGCGAACCCGTAAGCCGAATGTATTCCTTCAAAGCCAGCGCACCGACATGGATGTTCGCAATGGGATCGAGCAGACTGGTGCCCGATACCGCATCCAGCTTGTCCTGATGAAAGCGCGGGATCACCTGCATCAGCCCCTGGGCGCCCATCGGGCTTTCGGCAATCGGGTTGAATCCCGATTCGATCGCCATGACGGCTACGATCAGCATGGGATCGAGGTCTGCGCGCTCACCTGCGGCGAGGGCCGCCCGCACTATCGGCTCGATCGCCGATGCCGCCACGCGATACTTGCGCGACAGGTAGTCCACGGTGGCGCGCGTCGCCGCCGTCGCGCCAACCGCCTCAGTCGCAGGGGCTGCCGTCTTAACCGCTCGGCCTGCGGCGATCATGCTGCCGATTTCCTGCAAGCCGCGTTCATGGCTTTCGGCCGAGCGGACATGGACGAACAGCAGGGTCGTGACAATCAAGCCCGCCACCAGGAGTCCGCCGTGGGCGAAGTGCATCGCGAACGAAGCCATCTCCCTCATGAACTTCTTCAATGCTTCTGGGTTATTCATGCTTGCTCCTTTCATGGTCCGGATCAGCATCCCTGTGCCAACTCCCTGCTGCAGGGTGCCCTGGCGTGTAATCTGGGGATGAAATGCGGCGCGGAAAGATCGCGCAATGGATTTCGGTAACCGGATATACCGAAGTGCAACGCTGGCCATTCTAAGCTGGCTACCACTTGAAACCTAGGTAGTTACCTCTAAAATACCGCAGCGCAATTTAGTGCATTTTATTGATTAAAAGAAGTATTGTCAACAATATTTAGCAAATATTGTGCATCGCACACAAACTGGCCAATACTCTTTCTGGCGGCCGGCCAGCCAGCGGGGATGCGTCAGGGGAGAAATAAGCCGCGGATGGGCAGTCTGGTCACGGTGAAGTGACCGGGCCGCCCATCCGGGCGGTCCGCACGAGCTCAGGAAGGACGCGAGCCGGTCGGAAATGGCCAAGCAGCCGCCGGGTTGAGCGACGACTTCAGGCCGGGAGCTGCAGCGGTTGAAGGTGCAGCAGCGGCTGGCGCCGGGGCTGCCGCCGGTTTCGCAGCAGGCTTCGCAGCTTTCTTTGCCGCGGGCTTCTTCTTGGCAGCAGGCTTCTTCTTGGCCGCTTTCTTTGCCGCAGGCTTTTTCGCGGCTTTCTTTGCCGCAGGCTTCTTTTTCGCAGCCTTTTTCTTTGCCGCAGGCTTCTTTTTCGCAGCCTTTTTCTTTGCCGCAGGCTTCTTCTTCGCAGCCTTCTTGGCAGCCGGCTTCTTCTTCGCTACTTTCTTCGCGGCAGGCTTCTTCTTCGCCGCAGGCTTCTTCTTCGCTGCCGGCTTCTTGGCAGCAGCCTTCTTCACCGCCGGCTTCTTGGCAGCGGACTTCTTCGCCGCCGGCTTCTTGGCAGCGGACTTCTTCGCCGCCGGCTTCTTGGCAGCGGACTTCTTCGCCGCCGGTTTCTTGGCGGCCGGTTTCTTCTTGGCAGCGGGTTTCTTAGCAGTAGCCATTTCAAACCTCCTAAATGAAGTAACAGGAAACAAACACCATCAACTACAGCCCGTCTCGAAAGACCGGACTATCCAACGGCGCGGCAGTGCCGCGCCGATTGAATTCCAAATGCCCTCCCCGGTCGCCGCACCCGGCATGGATGCAGGCCGGCCTCGGCGCATGCCGCGCACCGGCTGCTTTTCGACTCTTGGGGGTTGGGCGCCGGCAGCAATGCCGCTGCGGCTGAAAATGGGGAAAGGGGAGAAGAAGGAAAGGAATAGCGGAGCTCGGGAACTGGAGGGAGGTCGCGGCCTGTGGCCGACGAGTATCGCAATCTGCATCAAGCTGTCTCCGTCTATCTCCTGCTGCCTGGCTTGTTGGACTGCCTCATTTGCCTTGCGGCTTGCCGCTGCCGCCTCGTTTTGGACACGCATCCTAACCTACTAGATCTAGTGCCCCGGCAAACATTTCGACCTAATTCTAGTAGCTTGACTTTTCGGATGCAAGTGTTTTTTGCATTTTTTGTCATACCCCGAAAATCGGTGTCGCAGAAAAGCACGCGCGATGCCACGTGCGCATCCGCCAACATGCCCTGGCGGTAATTTTTCACGCCTCGCCGCAAGCGAGGAGTCGATGGAGTTGCGCCCAATCGAAATGCGGACCCGGATCCGTCTTGCGGCCCGGTGCGATGTCGGCATGGCCGGCGATGTCCACGATGGGATGTTGTTGCCGCAGGATGCGGATGAGCCGCGCCAGGGCCGGATATTGCGGCGGGGCGAAAGCAGCATCGTCGCTGCCTTCGAGTTCGATGCCGATCGAGAAGTCGTTGCAGCATCCGGCACCGCGCCAGCTCGATTCGCCGGCGTGCCAGGCGCGCAGGCGGCAGGGCACGAATTGCACAAGCCCGCCGTCGCGCCGGATCAGGAAGTGGGCGGAAACGCGCAGCGACTCGATCTCCCTGTAGTAGGGATGCGCGCCGGGATCCAGGGAGTTGGTGAACAAACGCTCGATGCCGTCGCCGCCGAACTCGCCAGGCGGCAGGGAAATGGCATGCACCACGATCAGCCGCACTGGCTGCCCGGCGGGACGCTCATCGCAATTGGGAGACGGGACGCGCCGAATGCCGGCCAGCCAGCCTTCGGCGTCGAACGCGCTATTCATTCAGCCCAAGCCGCTCCATGCGGTAGCGCAGGGAACGGAAGGTGACGCCAAGCAGCTTGGCGGCCGCCGTCCGGTTGAAGCGGGTTTTCTGCAGGGCCTCGAGTATCGCCTGCTTCTCGACGCGGTCGAGATGATCCTGCAGCGAGGCGCCGGCTTCGGCCGGGGCGGCGACCCCGGATTCCATGTGTGCCAGCGGCGCCAGATGGAGGTCCTCCACGCCGATCTCGCTGCCGCCTATCAAGGCCAGGGTGCGCTCGAGGATGTTCTCCAGTTCGCGCACATTGCCGGGAAACGGATATTCCCCCAGCGCCTTCAGTGCCGCGCCAGTCAGGCGGGGCAACGGCAGGCCTGCCTCCCGCGCCAGTCGCGCAAGGATGCTCTCGGCAAGAAGCGGGATGTCCTCGCGGCATTCATGCAATGAAGGCATGTTCAGCTCGATCACGTCCAGACGGTAGAAGAGGTCCTGGCGAAACCGCCCCGCCGCCACCAGTGCTTTCAGATTCTGGTGCGTGGCGCTGATGATGCGGACATCGACCGGATCCTCTGCGGGCGCGCCCACCTTGCGCACCCGCTTTTCCTGTATGGCGCGCAACAACTTGACCTGCATGGTCAGCGGCAAGTCGGCTACCTCGTCGAGGAACAGGGTGCCGCCATGCGCCGCCTGGAAGAAGCCTTCGCGATCGTTGTCGGCGCCGGTAAAGGCGCCTTTCCGGTAGCCGAAGAATTCGCTCTCCATCAGGTTCTCGGGAATGGCGCCGCAATTGACGGCGACAAAGGCCTGGCCACGACGCGCGCCCAGTTCGTGGATGAGCCGGGCCGCCAGTTCCTTGCCGCTGCCGGATTCGCCGCTGATGTAGACGGGCGCCTGGCTGCGGGCCACCTTCTCGATCATGCTGCGGGCCTGGCGGATGGCCTGCGACTCGCCGAGCAGGGTGCGCTCCGCTGCCTCGGTCCGGCCGGCATCCCGGCTCGGCAAGTTGAGCACGGACTTCACCAGGGCGCGCAACTGCTCCAGCGAGACAGGCTTCGGCACGTAGTCGAAGGCGCCCGCCTTGAGCGCCGACACGGCGTTCTCCATGCTGCCATGGGCGGTGATCACCGCCACCGGCAGGTCGCGGCACTGCTCGCCGATGAAGCGGACCAGTTCCAGGCCGTCGCCGTCGGGCAGCCGCATGTCGGTCAGGCAGAGCTCGTAGGTTCTCTCCGCGAGCAGCCGGCGCGCCTCCGCCACATTCGCAGCGCAATCGGCATCCAGGCCCATGCGCGACAGGGTCATGTCAAGCAGTTCCCGGATGTCGTCCTCGTCATCGACGACGAGCACCCGGCCTAGTCCCGGCTGTCCTCTGCGTTCTGGTTTTCCTGCCACCGCTGGTTTCTCCCGATTATGCGGAAATGCGCGCCGGGCTGATTGTCGACCCACTCGAGCACCGCATCGTTCGCCTCGCAGAGTTCGCGGGCGATATACAGGCCGAGCCCCGTCCCCCTGCTGTGCGTGGTAAAAAACGGCTCGAAGATCTTGCCCCGCGCCTCCTCGTCGACTCCCGTGCCGTCGTCCATGATATGCAATTCGACGCGTTCTGAGGAGGGCAGGTCACGCACCTCGATTCTGACGGCACCCGGCCTGCCGCTGCAATAGCGCAGCGCATTCGAGAGCAGGTTCCACAGTACCTGATTCAGGTGGGTGCGGTCGAACAGGAGGGCCGGGTCGGACTCCACCGAAAGCGAAAAAACGGATCGGTCGACCTGCTCGTGCATGGCCATTTCATCAAGAAAGCTCTCGAGGAAGCCGGCCAGCCGCACCGGCTCCCGCGAAGTCTTGTCGCGCCGCCCCAGTTCCAGCACGTCGCGCACCAGGCGCTCGAGGCGCTGGGCGTTATCGTTGATGATGCGCGACAGGCGCTGCTGCCCTTCGGTTCGCTTCTCCTCGCGCAGCAGTTCGGCGGCGTGGCTGATGGCCGACAGCGGGTTGCGTATCTCGTGGGCGATATTCGCGGTCAGCCTGCCGAGCGCCGCGAGCTTCATTTGCTGGGCCTGCTGCTGGATGCGGCCCATGTCCTCGAGATAAATCAGGACGTCGCCGCTGGCCCCGGCATGGACGAAGCGCGCGCGCAGCAACGCGCCGCTGCCCGGGACGCGCAGCGTCGCCACCCGCTCCTTCGTGCCGCTCCTGTAGTTGCGGTAGTGCCCGGCCAGCGTAACCGAAAACGCGGCCAGATCCGGCCGGGGCGGCGGACGCACCCCGAGCAGCGCCTCGGCCTGCGGGTTCCATTGCCGCACCGTCTCGCCGGAATCCACCACCATCACGCCGTCCTGCATGTCGCGGATCACCCGCTCGCTGACGGACAACTGGTTCGCCAGATCGATGCCGCGCTGGCGCGCCAGGTCTTCGTTGGCAATGACGCGCCGGGCAAGCAGGCGGGCGGAAATCGCCGTGGCAAAAAAGCCGATGCAAAGGATGCCGGTCTGCACCAGGTCGGCAAAGTCCGCGCCGGCGTCGAGCACACGCCAGGATTGCTCGAACAGCACCGCCACCGTCGCCAGCGCCGCGTAGAACAGCGTCAACCGCCCCTGGCCGACGAGTCCGGCGCCGGCCAGCACCACCAGCAGCATGACGGCCAGTCCGCTGCGGCTGCCGCCGCTGGCATGCATCATGAGGGTGATGGCCAGGACATCGCCCATGACCTGAAGCGACAGCAGCCGGTTGAAGCCCATGCGGATCTTCTTCAGCGCCCCATAGAAGAAGATGGCCAGCAGCCAATACGCGATGCTGGTCCAGACGAACAGCCGCAGATGTTCCGAGCCGAAGCCGCTGGTGCGCGGATAGATGAATATGGCGAGCAGGAACACGCTCGCCACGATCAGGCGGTAGATATTGAAGTAGTGGAGCGAAGTCCAGACCGAAACCGGCCGGCCGGCCGTATAGGGCAGGTCTGACCGGCCTTCAGTCATGCGGCGCCAAGCCGGCGGTGCTCTTCGCTGCAGAAGCGCCCGCCGTCGTCCGCTTCGAGGGCCTCGCTCTCGGGAAGGTGCACCCCGCAGCGGGCGCAGGCCACCATGCGCTCCGGCGCCTCGGGCCTCTGCGCCTTCCCCTGGCGACGCGCAGCCGCACGCTGGAACCCCTTGAAAAAGAAAAAGGCGAGGACTCCGAGAAAGAGCAGCAGGATCAGCTTGGACATGCCCGGCTCCGTCGCCGCCCCGCATCGGCAGGCGATATTAGGATTGGTCGGGGTGAGAGGATTTGAACCTCCGACTCCTGCGTCCCGAACGCAGTACTCTACCAGGCTGAGCTACACCCCGACGCCATCGGACGGGCGGCACGAACATGCGCCCGCCAAAAAAGAAGTTTCAGTCAAGGCCAATGCCCGCGTCAGCGGGCGTTATGCCGGAACTAAACAAATGCAGCCGCGACCGCGCCTTCAGAATCAGAAGTCACGTGCGACTGCGAACGACGCCAATTGTACCAGAGAATCCCTGAATGCCGAAGCCGGCAGCGGGGCGATCGCCTCGAGCGCGAGCCTCGCCTCGGCCTCGGCATGGCGGCGCGTCTCGTCCAGCGCGCCGCTGGCGCGGATCGCCGCCAGCACCCCCGGCAAGGCATCGCGCCCGCCGGCCTCGATGGCGTGGCGCACGCACGCCGCATGCTCAGCGTTGCCATGCTTCATGGCGTGAATCAGCGGCAGCGTCGGCTTGCCCTCGGCCAGATCGTCGCCAAGGTGCTTGCCGGTGGCCGCCTCGTCGCCGGAATAGTCGAGCACGTCGTCGACCAGCTGGAAGGCCGTGCCCAGGTGCATGCCGTAGCGCGCCAGGCCCTCCTCGATGTCCGCCGGCGCGCCGGACAGAATGGCGCCAAGCCGCATCGCCGCCTCGAACAGCTTGGCTGTCTTGTAGCGGATCACGCGCAGGTACTGCGGGACGTCGACGTCGGCATTGTGGCAGTTGAGCAGCTGCAGCACCTCGCCCTCGGCGATGGTGTTGGTGGCGTCGGCCAGCACCTGCTGGATGCGCATGCTGCCGACCGACACCATCATCTGGAAGGCGCGCGAATAGAGAAAATCGCCGACCAGCACCGAGGCGGCGTTGCCGAACAGGGCGTTGGCGGTCTGGTTGCCGCGGCGCAAGTCGGACTCGTCCACCACGTCGTCGTGCAGCAAGGTGGCGGTGTGGATGAACTCCACCACCACCGCCAGTTCCCGGTGGTCGCTGCCGCGGTAGCCGAGCGCACCCGCGGAAAACAGCACCAGCGCCGGGCGCAGGCGCTTGCCGCCGGCGCCGATGATGTACTCGGCGACCTGGCGGATCAGCACCACGTCGGAATGCAGGCGGTCACGAATGACGGTGTCCACCGCCTGCATGTCGGCGGCGATCGGCGCATAAAGGGCGGCGAGGCTCAAGGGGTGAATTCCGGGGCAAATTGCGTAAATGCGGCATGGTAGGGGGGCCGCCGGAGGCCGTCAAGAAGGCTTTGACCGAATGGGGGTTTTTGTATAAAATGCGCGGTTCTGTTGCAACACGAACTACGGAGTCCATCATGTATGCGGTCATAAAAACCGGCGGCAAGCAGTACCGCGTCGCAGCCGGCGAAAAACTGAAAATAGAACAGATACCGGCAGAAGTGGGCGCTGAAATCACCCTCGACCAGGTTCTCATGGTCGGCGATGGCGAGTCGGTGAAAATCGGCGCGCCGCTGGTGC
>JAEHDO010000124.1 GCA_016880375.1 Betaproteobacteria bacterium
CGCCATGGCGAACAGCGCCGCGCCGCCGAGGACGGCGTCGCGCGTCTGCGCGATGTAGAGCAGGGCGCCGGCCAGCGGCGCCGCCACGCAGGGGCCGACGATCAGCGCCGAGAGCGCGCCCATGGCGGCGACGCCGTGCAGCGAGCCGCCTCTGACGCGCCCCGACTCCTCGGAGAGCTTGCTTTGCAGGAAGGTCGGCAGCTGCAGCTCGTAGAAGCCGAACATCGACAGCGACAGCACGACGAACACCAGCGCGAAGCCGCCCAGCACCCAGGCGTTCTGCAGGGCCGCCGAGAGCATCGAGCCGGAGAGGCCGGCGGCGACGCCGGCGGCGGCGTAGGAGACGGCCATGCCCAGCACGTAGGCCATCGAGAGGACGAAGGCGCGGCCCTTCGAGATGTGGTGGCCGTGGCCGACGATGATGCCCGAGAGGATCGGGTACATCGGGAACACGCAGGGCGTCAGCGCCAGCAGGATGCCGGCGCCGAAGAAGGTGGTGAGGATGAGCCAGAAGCCGGCATTCTTCAGCAGGCCGGCCAGCTGCGACGATTCGTCCTCCGTGACGCCGCCAGCGGCGCTGGCCGAAGATGAGGGCGCTGCGGCGGGAGTCGCGCTCATCGCGGCGAGGCTCACCTGCAGCGTCTGCGGGTTGGGCGGGTAGCAGACGCCCATGTCGGCGCAGCCCTGCGAGCTCGCCTTCAGGGTGACGGCATCGAGCCCGGCCGGCGCCGCGAAGGGCAGGCGGATGACCACTTCCTTGCGGTAGGTCTCGACGTCGCCGAAGAACTCGTCCTGCTTGATCTTGCCCGGCGGGAACTGCGGCGTGCCGGCCTTCGCCGTGGCGGGTTCCAGCGCGAACTGGAACTTGTCGCGGTACATGTAATAGCCCTTGGCGATGTCGTAGCGCACTTCCAGGGTGGCGGCATCGACGGCGCGGGCGGACAGGCGGAAGGCCTTGTCCACTTCCAGCAGCTCCTCGGCGGCGAGGGCGGACAGCGGCAGGCAAAACGACAACAGCAGGAGCAGGCGTCGGATCATGTAAGTGCTTTATTGGGCGGCGGTCGAGGCCGCCACCCAGGCGAGGTAGTCGGGCAGTCCCTTATCGACTCGGACAGCGACGATCTCCGGAAGTTCGTAGGGGTGGTAGGCGCGGATCGCCTCCTCCAGCGCGGCGTAGCGCGCCGCGCTGGTCTTGATCAGCAGCGGCACCTCCTCGGCCTCCTCCACCTTGCCCTCCCAGCGGTATATCGAGACGCAGGGCGCCAGGATGTTCACGCAGGCGGCGACGCGCTGCTCGATGAGTTTCGTGGCGAGGGCCCGTGCGCTCTCCGCGTCGGGCAGGCTGGTGATGACGAGCAGCGTATCCATCGTTGCGGATTTTACCCGCTATTTCAGCAATCGCTTCCGTGCCAGGCCGAGCGCCAGCCAGAAGGCGGCGAAGGCGTAGCCGGCCAGCACGGCGATGTGCAGCCATGCCTGCGCCGGCACCTCGCCGAGGAACAGCGGCCGCGTCAGCTGTACCGCGTGCGACAGCGGCAGCAGCGCCGACAGCGCCTGGAAGGCGGCCGGCAGCTGCTCGACCGGGAAGAACACGCCCGAGAGCAGCGTCATCGGCGTGACGAACAGCGTGAAGTAATACATGAAGAAATCGTAGCTTGGTGCCAGCGCCGTCATGATCAGGCCGATCGCGGCGAAGGCCAGGCCCGCCAGGAACACCAGCGGCAGCGCCCACAGGGCCAGCGGCGAATGGATCAGGCCGAGCGCGGCGGCCACCGCCAGGATCGCCGCGCCCGACAGGCAGGCCTTGCTCGCCGCCCACACCAGCTCGGCCAGCAGCAGGTCGTCGAGCGACACCGGCGCGTTGAGGATGGCCTCCCAGGTCTTCTGCACCTGCATGCGCGAAAAGGCCGAGTAGAGCACCTCGAAGGTGGCGCTGTTCATGGTCGAGAAGCACACCGCGCCGGCGGCGAGAAAGGCGATGTAGGGCACGCCGCCGACTTCCGGCAGCAGCGTGCCGATGCCGTAGCCCAGGCCGAGCATGTAGATCATCGGGTCGGCCAGGTTGCCGAGGATCGACGGAATCGCCAGCTTGCGCCAGACGAGGAAATTGCGCTGCCACACCGGGATGAAGCGCAGGCTGAGCGAGGGCGGGCGGAAATAATTCATCTCAATCCCTCAAATCCCGGCCTGTGAGTTTCAGGAACACGTCCTCGAGGTTCGCCGGCCGGTGCAGGTAGCGCAGTCCCCGCCGGCCGGCGAGGTGGCGCAGCAGCGGGCGCGACTCGGTCAGGTAGCAGAAGGCCGTCTCGCCGGTGACCTCGACGCGGGTGGCGAACTGTGCCGCCTCGGCCCTGGCCCAATCCGCCGCACTCATCTCGCCAGGCTCGCCGTAGACCTCCACCACTTCCGGCTCGATGTGCGCCGCGATCACCTCGCGCGGGCTGCCTTCGGCGATGAAGCGGCCCTGGTCCATGATGGCGAGGCGGTGGCAGAGGCGCTCGGCCTCGTCCATGAAATGGGTGGTCAGCAGCACCGTCTTGCCCTGCTGCAGCAATTGTTTGAGGCGCTCCCAGATCAGGTGGCGCGCCTGCGGGTCGAGGCCGGTGGTCGGCTCGTCGAGGAACAGCAGGTCGGGATCGTTCACCAG
>JAEHDO010000125.1 GCA_016880375.1 Betaproteobacteria bacterium
ACTGGTCGGCACTGGGCCTGAAGATCGAACCGAACCTGCTGGCGCTGGACTCGGGCTGCCTGTGGGGCCGGCACCTGACGGCCGTGAGCCTGCCGGACCGCAAGGTATTTCAGGTCGACTGTTCCGGTGAAGACGTCTCTTGACGGGGAAGATCATGAACGACTGCGTGTTCTGCAAGATCGTGCGCGGCGAGATCCCGGCGGCGGTGGTGCTGCAGGACGAGCTGACCCTCGTTTTCATGGACATCGGCAGCGTGAATCCCGGCCACATGCTGGTGGCGGCGAAGCCGCACGTCGAGAACCTGCAGGGCATGGACGGGGAATTGGCCGGTGCCATGTTCCGATCCGCGGCGCGCGCGGCCAGGGCCATCGAAGCGGTTTTCAGGCCGGCGGGCATTTCGGTCTATCAGGCCAACGGCGCGGCGGCGGGGCAGACGGTGTTCCACGCCCACATCCACGTGCTGCCGCGCTGGGAGAACGACGGCCTGACGTTTACCTGGCCCGTGAAGCATCCCTCTCGCGAGGAACTGGAAAAGGTCGCTGCGCTACTGCGCGCGGCCTTGTAGGCCGACCTACCAGAGCGCCTGGCCGAACGCAGACGCGTAGCGCTCGGCAATCTGCTCCCGCGCCGGCTTGTGGTTCTGCCCGCCGCGGTGGGCGATCTTGATCGAGCCCATCAGCGAGGCGAGGCGCCCCGCCTTCTCCCAACCCATGTTCCCGGCGATGCCGTAGAGCAGGCCGGCGCGGAAGGCGTCGCCGCAGCCGGTCGGATCGATCAGGTCGTCCGGCTTGACGCTGGGGATGTCGATGCGCTGGCCGCCGGCATGGATTTCGGCGCCGTTGGCCCCGAGGGTGATGACGAGAGCGTCCACCCTGCCGGCCAGTTCCTCGATCGGCTTGCCGGTTTTTTCCGACAGCAGTCTGGCTTCATAGTCATTGACGCAGCAGTAGTCGGCCAGCTGCAGGAAATTCAGCAGTTCCCCGCCGCTGAACAGCGGCAGGCCCTGGCCCGGGTCGAAGATGAAGGGCACGCCGGCGTCGTGGAACTCCTGCGCATGCTGCATCATGCCCTCGCGGCCGTCGGGGGCGACGATGCCGATAGTCAGCCCCTGCGCATCGGCGACATGGTTCAGATGCGAGTGGTTCATCGCGCCCGGGTGGAAGGCGGTGATCTGGTTGTCGTCGAGGTCGGTGGTGATGAAGGCCTGGGCGGTGAAGGTCGAGGGCACTTCCTGGATGTGGCTGCGATCGAGATGCAGCCGCTCCAGCCGCTGCAGGTAGGGCCCGCTGTCTTCGCCGACGGTGGCCATGATGAGGGGCTCGCCGCCAAGCAGCTTGAGGCTGTAGGCGATGTTTCCCGCGCAGCCGCCGTACTCGCGCCGCATGTCCGGCACGTGGAAGGCGACGTTGAGGATGTGCAGCTGCTCGGGCAGGATGTGGTTCTTGAAACGGTCGTGGAACACCATGATGGTGTCGTAAGCCATCGAGCCGCAGATCAGGGTGCGCATCGCATGCCTCCGGAAAACGAAGTTTCAGCGCAAGCCAACATGAGCGAAGCGGCCGAAGCTGAAAAACGAGGCGCGATTATAGCAGCCTGCCTCCTGCGGCCGGCTGCTGTTGCCCTTCGGGTACCGGGTATATAATCGTTCAGGTTTGAAGTGGTTCCCTTACAACACATGCAAGGAGGAAAACGATATGGCAGCCTATACGTGTAGCAAGTGCGGCATGAGCATCGGCACCATGACCTGCGGCAAGTGCGGCAAGGAGCTCAAGCACAGCACGATCACGATGCCCGACGGCAAGACGGTCGTGCACGTGTCCGAGTGCCCCGATGGACACGGCAAGGTTAAGTCGCCCATGTGCTGCGGGCAGGACATGACCTGCCCGGTTTGAGCAGAACGTCCCGCCCCGATATCGCGGCATTCGACTGACGGCGCCTGGCACTGCGCCCGACCGCCATGAAATGGAAGGCGCCCGGAGCCAAACCTTCGGGCGTTTTTTGTTGCTGCTGCAGGCGGCAAGGTTCCTGAAGCCTTATTGCTACATCCATAGAGGAAACAAAGCATGAACGAATCGATCTACGACATCCCCCTGCGCCGCATCGACGGCACCACTTCCGATCTGGGCGCCTTTCGCGGCAAGGTGGTGCTGGTGGTCAACGTGGCTTCCGCCTGCGGCCTGACGCCGCAGTACGCCCAGCTGGAAAAGCTCTACGAAGAAAGGAAGGATGCCGGCCTGGTCGTGGCCGGCTTTCCGGCCAACGATTTCAAGGCGCAGGAGCCTGGCTCCAACCAGGAAATAGCCGAGTTCTGCACAACGAAGTTCGGCGTGACGTTCCCGATGTTCGAGAAAATCTCCGTCAAGGGCCCGAACCAGCACCCCTTGTACAAGCGCCTGATCGAGGCCCAGCCGCACGCCCGCGAAAAGCCTGGCAGCGACTTCCGCGCCAAGCAGGCGAGCTACGGCCTCAAGCCGGACAATGAAACCGACATCCTGTGGAACTTCGAGAAGTTCCTCATCGACCGTTCCGGCAGGGTGATCGACCGCTTCACCCCCAACACGGTTCCGGACGACGCCGTGCTCAAGGACGCCATCGAGAAGGCGCTTGGCGCCTGACGGGAACGTCCGGCAGAGCGGCATCTCCGTCCTGCGGGGACTGACTTTCTTTTAGCGTGCCGCGGGGACCGACTCAGGGAAAATCTGAACAAGGGTGGATGGGGTTTCCGCCCAAAGGTTGCGGTCCGCCTGCTTGCCTCTCACAGGGTGCTTGGGGGCAAAGATGCCTTCAAGGGTAGAACAGGTAAAGGCGGTAGCCGCTTGCAACGACATCGCCCGCATCCAGCCAGAGGTTGACCGACAAGTCGCCGTTGGCGGGGAAACCTTCGCGCGCATTGGTGCCCTGGGCCAGGTAGTCGACGGGGGAGAGCACCTTGCGCAAAACGGGCTGATCGCGCACATCGGTGAGCGTGAGTTCCAGGTGCGGGTATTCCTGCGCGAAGGGTGCGCGGTTCTTCAGGGTGGCCGCCAGCACCAGCAGGGGCTTCTGCTGCGGATCGGGATGCAGGTCCGATGCCTCGATACCGACGAGGTCCGCCTTGCGGGGGAGGGGAATGTCGCAATCGAGCACACTGCACATTTCCTGCAGCAACGGACGCAGATCGGGTTCGGCTTGGACCAGTTCGGCACGGAAGACGTAGGCGGCCTGAACCACGAACACGCCCAGCATGACCAGGACCGCCAGGTTCCAGGCCAAGAGACGCCCACGCGAGGGGGGTGTTTCGGCATTGCTGCCGATGTCATCCAGCAGAATGTCGACGGACTCGTTATTGGCCGCTTCTTCCCCGGGCGCGGATTCGGTCGTTGCCAGCGGGCTGTTTTCAGCAATCGGTTCGGGTTGCGGCGTGTCGACGGCTGCTGGCGGGGCAGCCTCCGGGAGAGGCGATGCCGCTTCAACGGCCTCTATGGCCGCTGGCGCATCCTCCAGCATTTCCAGCGCGTTGAACACTGCGCTGCAGTGCCCGCAACGCACCTTGCCGGCGCGAGCCTTGAGTTGTTCCGGCGTGACGCGGAAGGCCGTGCTGCACGTAGGGCAGCGGGTCAGCATCATTTGCGCACACCCTCCAGCAGAATCCACCCTTCCCGTTCGGCCCAGACGGTCAGTTCGAACGCGGGCCGGTAGGCCTGCCGGACCTGTTCGGCCTGCGCGGAAAGGATGCCCGAGAGCGCAATCAGTGCGCCGGGCCGGGCCCGCTCGGTGAGCAGGGGCGCCAGCACGCAGAGCGGGTTGGTGAGGATGTTGGCGACCACGATGTCGAAGGACATGTCGAGCGGATGCCTGGAGTGAGTGAGTTGCACCGTTGCGTGGTTGCGGTCGGCATTGCCGGCTGCCGCGGCGAGGGCGTTGTCGTCGATGTCGACGCCGACCACGCGTGCTCCCCCGAGCTTAGATGCGGCAATGGCCAATATACCCGAACCGCAACCGTAATCGAGCACGCTGGCACCGGGTTGCACGTGACTGCAAAGCCACTCTAGGCACAACCGGGTCGTCGGGTGGCTGCCGGTGCCGAAGGCAAGGCCCGGGTCGAGTTCCAGGTTGATCGCCAGCGGATCCGGCGCGTCATGCCAGGAAGGAACGATCCACAGGCGTTCGTTGATGCGGATCGGTTCGAACTGGGATTGGGTCAGTCGCACCCAGTCCTGTTCGGCAACTTCGGTGATGTCGTAGGGGGGGGTGGCGCCGAGTCCTGCCTCGCCCGCGGCAGCCGCCGCGATCAGGGGGATGTCCGCGGCCTTGTCGAACAGGGCGACGATGCGGCTGTGCGCCCACAGCGGCGCGGGCGAGTGGCCTGGCTCGCCGAACTGCGGCGTTTCGCGCTCGGTGCCGGCATCGGCGTCCTCGACGCCGAC
>JAEHDO010000126.1 GCA_016880375.1 Betaproteobacteria bacterium
TGGTCGCGCGGCGTGAAGGCGCGCAGGGCGTGCTGCACGCGGTTGCCGAGCTGGCCGAGCACCGTCTCCGGCACGTCGAGCGGGTTCTGCGTGATGAAATAGACGCCGACGCCCTTGGAGCGGATCAGGCGCACCACCTGCTCGATCTTCTCCAGCAGCGCCGGCGGCGCCTCGTTGAAGAGCAGGTGCGCCTCGTCGAAAAAGAACACCAGTTTCGGCTTGTCCAGGTCGCCCGCCTCGGGCAGCTGCTCGAAGAGCTCCGCCAGCAGCCAGAGCAGGAAGGTCGAGTACAGCCGCGGCGCGTTCAGCAGCTTCTCGGCGGAGAGGATGTTCACGATGCCGCGACCCTTGTCGTCGGTCTGCATCAGGTCGGCGATGTCGAGCATCGGCTCGCCGAAGAACGCCTCGCCGCCCTGCGCCTCCAGCGCCAGCAGCCCGCGCTGGATGGCGCCGACCGAGGCGGCCGAGACGTTTCCGTATTCGGTGGTGAACTGTTTCGCGTTGTCGCCGACGTGCTGCACCATCGCCCGCAAATCCTTGAGGTCGAGCAGCAGCAGGCCGTTGTCGTCGGCGATCCTGAAGACCAGCTGCAGCACGCCGGCCTGAGTGTCGTTGAGGTTGAGCAGCCGCCCGAGCAGGAGCGGCCCCATGTCGGAGACGGTGGCGCGCACCGGATGCCCGGCCTCGCCAAAGACGTCCCAGAACACCGCCGGAAAGGCCGCCGGCCCGGGGGCTTCGATGCCAAGCGAATCGAGGCGCGCCTTCAGCTTCGGCGTCAGGCTGCCGGCGGCCCCCAGGCCGGAGAGGTCGCCCTTGACGTCGGCCATGAACACCGGCACGCCGATCGCCGAAAAGCGCTCGGCCAGCACCTGCAGGGTGACGGTCTTGCCGGTGCCGGTGGCGCCGGTGATCAGGCCGTGGCGGTTGGCCAGCGCCGGCAGCAGCGCCAGTTCGAGTTCGCCGGATTTCGCGACGACGAGCGGCTGGGCCATCTTGCATCTCCCGTAAAGGTAAAATCGCATTTTAGCAGCGCCGTCCTACGGTAAGCCCGACATGGCCGCACCCGCAACCCGGCTGACGATCGACCAGCAGGCCCTGCTGCCTGCCGACGCCCATGTCGATCCGGCGGCCTGTCGCGCCGCGCTGGCCGACGGCGGAGCCGACTTCCTCGAGCTGATCCTCGCCCAGGGCCTCGGCCCCCTCTGGCACCACTGCCTGCAGTCGCACGGCCTGCTCGACGCCCTGCCGGGTGAAGTGACCGACGCGCTGCGCGACGACCGCATGTCGGCAGCGGGTGGCTATCTGGCGCAACGGGCGGCGCTCGACCGGCTCGATCGCCTGTTCGAGACGGAAGGCATCCCCTGGCTGGTGATGAAAGGGGCGCATGTGCGCGAGTGCGCCTACCCCGACCCGGCGCTGCGGCCCGCCGGCGACATCGACATCCTCATCCCGCCCGCCGACCGGCGGCGCGCCGCTCGCGCCCTCCTCGGCGCCGGCCATGCAGTACACGCCGACCCGGCCAACATCAGCCACGAGGCGACCTTCAGCCATGGCGGCGTCGACATCGACCTGCACTGGCACATCCTGCGCCCCGGCCGCACGCGCCTTGACCTGACCGGGCAGTTGCTGGAACGACGGCAGCGCGTCGGCGGCCAGTGGGGACCGTGCGACAGCGACACCCTGTTCCTGATGCTGACGCACCCGGCGTTCGCCAAATACGTGTGCTCGCCCAACATGGGGCTCGGCCGCGTGGCGGATTTCCTGCTGTGGGTGCAGCAGCGGCCCGTCGACTGGCCCGCGGTCGTGAAGCGGCTCGACGCGGCCGGCCTGAAGACCGCCGCCTGGACCATGCTGAGCTGGTTCCGCCTGCTGGCACCGCCGGCGTTGCATGCCACCCTCGACGGCTGGCTCGGCAGCGTGCGGCCCGGCCGCCTGCGCGCCGCCTACCTGCGGCAGTGGCTGCTGCGCGACCTGCCCGGGCGCTGGCTGCAGCGCCCCGTCCTGATCCAGTTCGGCTTCACCCTGCCGCTGCACGACCGGCCGGGCGACGCGCTGCATGCGCTCCGGGGCGTGCGCCAGGCGCGCAGAAACCGCCGGCACGATCTCGGCCTGCTGCTGGGCGAGGGCACGTGAAGCCCGCCGGCGACCTGCGGCTGCTGCTCGGCTACGCCCTGCCCTACCGCGCGGCGCTCGCCCTCTGCGTCCTGCTGATGCTGGCCGAAAGCGCGCTGGCGCTGGCGGTGCCGTGGCTGGGCGGGCGGCTGGCCGGCAGCATGCTGGGAAATGGCAGCGCCCTGACCGGGCCGATGCTGCTGGCGCTGCTGGCGCTGTTCGCCGCCCAGGCGCTGCTCAAGTTCGGCAACAGCTACCTGATGAGCCGCAGCGCCGAGCACATCCTCGCCGACCTGCGCATCCGCCTCTACGACCACCTGCAGGCGCTGCCGCTGGGCTTCTATCACCAGCGCCGCCAGGGCGAGATCCTCTCCCTGCTGACCAACGACGTCGGCCACCTCAGCGGCTACCTCAGCGGCACCCTGCTCAGCGTCGTGCCGCTGCTGCTGACGGTCGCCGGCGCGGTGCTGATGATGCTGCGCCTCGACGCGCGGCTGGCGCTGTTCGTCACCCTGCTGGTGCCGCTGTTCTACCTGCTGCTGAA
>JAEHDO010000550.1 GCA_016880375.1 Betaproteobacteria bacterium
CCGCGCAGGGTGACGAGGGTGAAGGGCGTGTAGCTGCCGGCGATGAGCAGGTAGATGGCCGTGTGGTCGAGCTTGCGGAAGAACGCCTTCAGCCGGCCGCGCGTGCTGTGGTAGAGCGTGGAGGCGCTGTAGAGCATGACCAGGCTGGCGCCATAGATGGCGAAGCTGACGATCTTCCACACGTCCTGCTTCAGGGCGCCCAGCACGATCAGCACCACGGCGCCCGCCAGCGCCAGCAGGGCGCCGACCAGGTGGGTGTAGGCGTTGAAGCGTTCGCCGTGGTACATACACCTACCGTGCCAGCGTGCCGTCCTCGAACAACTCGCCCGGATCGAAGGACACATACGCCTCCGCCGGATAAAACGCGCGGAAATCCGCCATCACCTTCTCGAACGGAAAATCCGACCAGCAGCCATGGTCGCGGATGTACTCCATGTGGCGGCGGTTCTTCGCGTCGTATTCCTGGAAGATGGCGTTGCCCGTGCCGTCGAACTCGGTCGGGTGCACATGGAATTTCTCGCACATCTCGATGTTGAAGGCCGGCGCCGCCTTCACCCACTGGCCGCCGAGATACAGCACCGCGTAGCCGTGGTGCATGAACAGCGTCTTGCCGCCCATCATGGCCTTGAGCTTCTCCGTGGTGAGGTGGTTCTCCACGTCGGAGAGGCCGATCGCCGAGTGGATGCCCACGGCGCGCGCCGCCGCGGCGAGCAGGATCGCCTTCGGCAGGCAGTAGGCCGCCTTGGCCTTCAGCACGTTGCTGGCGATGTAGGGCTCCGGGTCGAGGCTCATGGTGAACGGGTCGTAGCGCCAGCCGTCGCGCACTTTATAGAAGAGCCGCACGGCCTTCTCGATGTCGGACGTCGCGCCGGCGCAGGCCTCCTCGGCGAAGCGGCGAATGGATGGCGTGCCGGAATCGATGAAGCGGGCGCTGGCGAGGTATTCGGGGCCGGGCTCGGGCCAGGCGCCGGGGGGGGTGTGGATCATGTCGGTGTCGCTCGTGGGGAAAACGACATTATGCCGGGCATGCTTATGAAGGCAAGGTGCACTATGGTGCGTCGTGCAGGGGCGTTGGTCCGTCGTTCCCGCGAAAGCGGGAATCCAGCGGCGATCATGATTTACTGCTACCTCGGCCAGGACGCCGCTCCCACACTGTCTGCCGGACTTCCTAGATAATCAAGATGACGTTTGAAAAAATGATGCTGGATTCCAGGTTCCGCTTCACGGCTCCGGAACGACTGCTCGTGGCTGCAGAAAGCCGCCGAATTTACATCCGGTTACAACTGAACGTTCCCAAGATAAACCTCGCTTACATCTTGCGCGGATAGTGGCAACCGTCCGATAGCAAGGAGGTCGTCATGAAATACCATGCAGCGCTGATCGTCATGCTGGCTCTGTCCGCCCAGGCATCTTTCGCCAACGATGATTTCGGGCCTCCCCGCGGCCGTTTCCAGGAGGTTCACGCCCGGCTGTTCAACGAGTTCAGGAACATCGAGTCCGTCTCCCATCGGGAACGGATTGCCATCCTGCAGCAGGCCGAAGCCTGCATCCAGGCAGCTGCAAACCGCGATCAGTACCGCAGCTGCGAGGAGCGGGAGCAGGCGGCTCGGGAGCAAAGCAACGAGAAAGCCAAAGCCAGCCGCCAGGCACTCAGGGCAAAAGTGGAACAGATGCGTCAGTCATTCGCAATGAACAGGCCCTGACGGAACGGAAACTTCCTCCCGCGCAGGTGGAATTTTCTTTTTTGATGCCTGCCCTGATGATCGCTTCCGGACGATTCCGGACCGGGATCAGGAAACGCCGTATCCCCCAAGGGGACTTCCTTCGGGGCGTCACGGAGACTGACTTTCCCCGGACTGCCGGACCTATCGCTGATCGCCCTCCGCCATCAGCGTCGCCATCGCCGCGTTCCGGTTCGGGTCATCCGGCGAACTCAGTCCTGCGATCACCCCGGCCCGGTCGGCCTCGGGGCGGTTCTGGCTGAGTTTCCACTTGCCTTCGATGCGCGCGATGGGGATTTCGATGCCGATGATGGCTTGCATCTGCGCGGCGAGGTAGTCCTCCGGCGCGTCGCCGACCGCCCAGGGTTCGGCGCGGGCGCGTTCCTGCTCGCGCGTGAGCTCGTCGAGCTGCCGCCGCAGCCAGGCCGCGTCCTCGACGAGGCGCGGCTTGCCCCAGGCATGCACGGTGACGTAGTTCCAGGTCGGCACCACCTTCTGCGTTTCCTGCTTGCTCGGATA
>JAEHDO010000551.1 GCA_016880375.1 Betaproteobacteria bacterium
ACTTCCTCGAGCAGCTTTTCCATGACCGTGTAGAGACGGCGTGCGCCGATGTTCTCGGTCTTGTCGTTGACGGCGAAGGCGAGCTCGGCGAGCCGGCGGATGCCGGCGGCCTTGAAGTCGAGGCTGACGCCCTCGGTGGCGAGCAGCGCCTCGTACTGCCGCGTCAGGCAGGCATCCGTGCTGACAAGAATCTGCTCGAAATCCTCGACGGAGAGCGAGTCCAGCTCGACGCGGATGGGGAAGCGCCCCTGCAGTTCCGGAATCAGGTCGGATGGCTTGGAAAAATGGAAGGCGCCGCTGCCGATGAAGAGGATGTGATCGGTCTTCACCATGCCGTACTTGGTGGCGATGGTGGTGCCCTCGACCAGCGGCAGCAGGTCGCGCTGCACGCCCTGGCGCGAGACGTCGGCGCCGTGCATCTCTGATCTTGTCGCGATTTTGTCTATTTCGTCGAGGAAGACGATGCCGTTCTGCTCTACCGCCTGCACGGCGGCGAGTTTGATCTCGTCGTCGTTCACCAGGCGCGCGGCCTCCTCGTCGGCGAGAACCTTCAGCGCTTCCTTGATGGCCATCCGCCGCGACTTGCGCTTGCCGCCGCCGAAGTTCTGGAACATGCCCTGGATCTGCGAAGTCAGCTCCTCCATGCCGGGCGGGGCGAGGATCTCCATCTGCGCGCTGGGCGCCGCCACCTCGATCTCGATCTCGCGCGTGTCGAGCTCGCCTTCGCGCAGCTTCTTGCGGAATTTCTGCCGCGTGGCGGACTCCTCGGCGTTTTCCGCGTCGCCCTGGAGGCCGGTGCTGCGCGCCGGCGGCAGGAGGACGTCGAGCACGCGGTCCTCGGCCGCATCCATCGCCCGGTCGCGTACGGCGCGCATGGCCGCCTCGCGGCCGTCCTTGATGGCGATCTCGACCAGGTCGCGCACGATGGTGTCCACGTCGCGGCCGACATAGCCGACCTCGGTGAATTTGGTCGCCTCGATCTTGATGAAGGGCGCGTTGGCCAGCCGCGCCAGGCGGCGCGCAATCTCGGTCTTGCCGACCCCGGTCGGGCCGATCATGAGGATGTTCTTCGGCGTGATCTCCGAGCGCAGCGGCTCGGCCACCTGGGCGCGCCGCCAGCGGTTGCGCAGGGCGATGGCAACGGCGCGCTTGGCGCGGCCCTGGCCGACGATGTTCTTGTCCAGTTCGTGGACGATTTCCTGCGGCGTCATCGTGCTCACTCCAGCACCTCGATGACGTGGCTCTGGTTGGTGTAGATGCACAGGTCGCCGGCGACGGTCAGCGACTTCTTGACGATCTCCTCCGGCGTCAGGTCGGTGTTCTCCAGCAGGGCCCGCGCCGCCGCCTGCGCGTAGGGGCCGCCGCTGCCGATGGCAACGATGCCCAGTTCGGGCTCGAGCACGTCGCCGTTGCCGGTGATGATGAGCGACGCCTGCCGGTCGGCCACTGCCAGCATCGCCTCCAGGCGGCGCAGGATGCGATCGGTGCGCCAGTCCTTGGCCAGCTCCACGGCGCTGCGCAGCAGGTTGCCCTGGTGCTTTTCCAGCTTGGCCTCGAAGCGCTCGAACAGGGTGAACGCGTCGGCGGTGCCGCCGGCAAAGCCCGCCAGGATCTTTTCCTGGTAGAGCCGGCGCA
>JAEHDO010000552.1 GCA_016880375.1 Betaproteobacteria bacterium
GCCTCGCGCAGGCTGTCGGGCAATTGCGCCTTCATCACGCCCAGCTTCATGGTGTTGGAGCGCGGCTCCAGTACCGCCAGGATGCGGCCGCCATCGATACGCTGGCGCAATCCGGCGATCGTCGCCGAGATGGCCGTCGGGTGATGCGCGAAATCGTCATAGACCGTCACGTTGCCCGACTTGCCGCGAACCTCGAGACGGCGCTTGACGCCGCCGAAGCACGCCAGCGCCTCCAGCGCGGTGGCCGGCGGCACGCCGGCATGTCGCGCCGCGGCAACCGCCGCCAGTGCATTTGCTCGGTTGTGGGCCCCGGCCAAGGCCAGACGCAACCGGCCGATCTCGCCGCCCGCGAAGCTCACTGCACAGGTGCCATCGGAGGCAAGCTGGCCCAGGCTCCAACCGGACGCATTGCCGAACCACTCGACCGGGGTCCAGCAGCCGCGTTCGAGAACCCGCTTCAGGCTGGCTGCAGCCGCATTTGCGACGATCAGGCCCGATCTCGGCAGTATCCGCACAAAATGATGAAATTGGGTCTCGATGGCTGCAAGATCGCTGAAGATGTCTGCATGATCGAATTCGAGATTATTCAGGATCGCAGTCCGCGCCCCATAATGAACAAACTTCGAGCGCTTGTCGCAAAAGGCGGTGTCGTACTCGTCTGCCTCGATGACGAAGAAAGGGCTGGAAGCCAGTCTCGCCGAAACGCCGAAATCCTGCGGCACGCCGCCAATCAGGAAGCCGGGGGTCATCCCCGCATGCTCCAGAATCCACGCCAGCATCGACGAGGTGGTCGTCTTGCCGTGCGTGCCAGCCACGGCCAGCACCCATTTGTCGCGCAGCACGTTCTCGGCCAGCCAATGCGGGCCGGACACATAGGGCAGCCCCTTGTCGAGAATCTCCTCCAGCAGCGGATTGCCGCGCGAAATGGCATTGCCGATGACGAACAGGTCGGGCGCGATTCCGGTCTGCGCCGCATCGTAACCCTCGATCAGCTCGATGCCCTGGGCCTCGAGCTGGTTGCTCATCGGCGGATAGACATTGGCATCGCACCCTGTCACGCGATGGCCGGAAGCCCTGGCCAGCAGGGCGATGCCTCCCATGAAGGTGCCGCAAATGCCGAGGATGTGGATATGCATGGCGATCAAGCTAGAATAGCGCCGAATTCTAACCGATCCGCCCACGCAGCCCGACCATGTCCCATCACGATCGCAGTTCCCTGCGGAGCAACGCGATGCGGCGAAACATTGCCGCACTGGCTGCCCGCCTGATGGCGGAGGACGGCATTGCCGACTATGGGCTGGCCAAGCGCAAGGCGGCCCGCCAGTTGGGGGCGCCCGAAACCGAAGCCCTGCCCAACAATGCCGAAATTGAGGCAGAACTGCGCGCCTACCAGACGATCTATCAGGAGGAGGAACTGCGCCAGCGCTTGCTGGAAATGCGCAAAGCGGCAGTCGAGGTCATGCGCCTGCTTGACCCCTTCAGGCCTTACCTGACCGGTCCGGTGCTGGATGGCACCGCCGGCCGCTACGCCGAAATCGAGCTTGAGGCCTTCCCCGACAGCGGCAAGGAAGTGGAAATATTCCTCCTTAATCAAGGCA
>JAEHDO010000127.1 GCA_016880375.1 Betaproteobacteria bacterium
GATTCGGCGTAGAACGGCGTGTGATCGAGCACCACCACGCCGGCGTCGCCCGAAACCAGTTCATTCACCTCGGCGCCGTCCTTGTAGAGGGCGACGACGGTGCCTTCATGCACCAGCGTGTCGTAGCCGTGGAAGGCGGTGGCCACGCCGGCGTATTCGAGAGCGCCCTTCATGACGAACTTCGAGGCGGCTCGCGCCTGTTCGCGCTGGCGATCCATGGCGGCATCGAAGCCGGCCTGGTCGAGCGTGAAGCCGCGCTCTCGGCAGATGTCGGCGGTGAGGTCGAGCGGAAAGCCGAAGGTGTCGTAGAGCTTGAAGGCAGTCTCGCCGTCGAGTTTTTTCGAGGGCGACTTCAGCGCCGCCTCCAGCAGGACCATGCCGTGTTCCAGCGTCTCGGCGAAGCGCTCTTCCTCGGCACGCAGCACCTCGGCGACGCGCCCTGCGGCTGCCGGCAGTTCGGGATAGGCCTTGCCCATGGCGTGTGACAGGTCCGCCACCAGGCAGTGGAAGAAGGGCCGCTTCTGGCCGAGCTTGTAGCCGTGGCGGATGGCACGGCGGATGATGCGGCGGAGCACGTAGCCGCGGCCGTCCGGGCCGGGGATGACGCCGTCGACGACGAGGAAGGCGCAGGCGCGGATATGGTCGGCGATGACGCGCAGGCTGGGGTTGGACAGATCCTTCGCCCCGGTCTCGCGGGCTGCGGCAAGGATGAGCGCCTGGAACAGGTCGATCTCGTAGTTCGAATGCACGTGCTGCAGCACGGCGGCGAGGCGCTCCAGGCCCATGCCGGTGTCCACGCTCGGCTTCGGCAGCGGGTGCAGCACGCCGGCCTCGTCGCGGTTGAACTGCATGAACACCAGGTTCCAGATTTCGATGTAGCGGTCGCCGTCGGCATCCGGCGAGCCGGGCGGACCGCCCTCGATCCCTGGACCGTGGTCGTAGAAAAGCTCGCTGCAGGGACCGCAGGGGCCGGTGTCAGCCATCTGCCAGAAGTTGTCCGAGGTGAACTTCGGCGCGCCGGGCTTGTCGCCGATGCGCACGCAGCGGTCCGCCGGCACGCCGATCTCGCGCGTCCAGATCTCGTAGGCCTCGTCATCCTCGTGATAGACGGTGGTCCACAGCTTGTCCTTGGGGATGCCGTAGACTCCGGTGATCAGCTCCCAGGCGAAGCGGATGGCGTCGCGCTTGAAGTAGTCGCCGAAGCTGAAGTTGCCGAGCATCTCGAAGAAGGTGTGGTGGCGCGCCGTGTAGCCGACGTTCTCCAGGTCGTTGTGCTTGCCGCCGGCACGCACGCAGCGCTGCGAAGTGGTGGCGCGCGCGTAGGGCCGCTTGTCGTGGCCGAGGAAGACGTCCTTGAATTGCACCATGCCGGCGTTGGTGAACAACAGCGTCGGGTCGTTGCCCGGCACCAGCGGCGACGAAGCGACGATGGCATGGCCCTGGGAGGCGAAGTAGTCGAGGAATTTCTGGCGGATTTCGGCGCTTGTCATGGCATCAAGGTGGAGGTTCTTGGCGGCCGAAGTGCTATGAAACGCGCCGTCGTGCCGCCGGATGAATCAGGCAAGTCATTGTATCATCCAAATATTCCCGGCCTGCCGCGACAACAACCCATGGCATGCATCCTCGCCCTCGACCAGGGCACCACCAGCTCGCGCGCCATCGTCTTCGACGGCGCGGGCCGCATCGTTTCCGTCGCACAGAAGGAGTTGCGGCAGATTTTTCCGCGGGCCGGCTGGGTCGAGCATGACGCCGAAGACATCTGGCGCGACCAGCTTGCCGTGGCGCGGGAAGCGCTGGCACGGGCCGCCCTCGGCGCCGGCGACATCGCCGCCATCGGCATCACCAACCAGCGCGAAACCACCGTACTGTGGGAACGCGCGACGGGTCGCCCGCTGCACAACGCCCTTGTCTGGCAGGACCGGCGCACGGCGGCGGCCTGCGCCAAATTGAAGGCCGATGGCGCCGAGGCGCTGGTCAGGGAAAAAACCGGGCTGGTGCTCGATCCCTATTTCTCCGCCACCAAGCTCGCCTGGCTGCTCGACCACCTGCCCGGCGCGCGCGAACGGGCGCGGCGCGGCGAGCTGGCCTTCGGCACCATTGACAGCTGGCTCGCCTGGAACCTTACCGGCGGCAGGCTGCACGTCACCGACCCCTCGAATGCCTCGCGCACCTCGCTTTTCAATATCCGCACGGGCGACTGGGACGACGGGCTGCTGGCGCTGTTCGGCATTCCGCGCGAGCTGCTGCCGCGCATCGTCCGCTCGAGCGCGCTGTGCGGCGAGACCGCGCCGGATCTCTTCGGCGCCGCGATTGCCCTCGGCGGCATGGCCGGCGACCAGCAGGCCGCGCTCTTCGGCCAGGCCTGCCACGGCGCGGGCATGGCGAAGAACACCTACGGCACCGGCTGCTTCCTGCTGATGCACACCGGAACGCAGCCGGTCGATTCGCACAACGGCCTCATCGCCACCTGCGCGGCGCAGACGGAGGACGCGCGCGAATACGCCCTCGAAGGCAGTATCTTCATCGCCGGCGCCGCCGTGCAGTGGCTGCGCGACGGCCTCGGCCTGATCCGCCACGCCGCCGACATCGAGCCGCTCGCCGCCAGCGTTCCGGACGCCGGCGGCGTGGTCTTCGTGCCGGCCTTCGCCGGGCTGGGGGCGCCGCACTGGAATCCGCAGGTGCGCGGCACGCTGACGGGCCTGACGCGCGGCACCACCGCCGCCCACATCGCCCGCGCCGCGCTGGAAGCCATCGCCTTCCAGTCGGCGGAACTCGTGCAGGCGATGGCGGCCGACTGCGGCCGGCCGCTGGCCGAGTTGCGCGTGGACGGCGGCGCCGCCGCCAACAACCTGCTGATGCAGTTCCAGGCCGACCTGCTCGGCGTGCCGGTGATCCGCCCGCGCATCCAGGAGACCACCGCGCTGGGCGCCGCCTACCTGGCAGGCCTGGCGGCCGGTGTCTGGAAGAGCCGCGAGGAGATTGCCGCGCACTGGGTGAAGGAACGCGCCTTCACCCCCGTTGCAGGCAGTGAAGCCATGCGCGCGCGCATGGCGGAATGGCAGCGCGCGGTGCGCAGCGCCATCGCCTTTGCCGAGGAGTGACTGTTATTCGAAATCCGGCGGAATCAGGTCGAGCCGGTCGGTGAACACCGCGGCCACGCCGGCGTGCAGGAGCAGCC
>JAEHDO010000553.1 GCA_016880375.1 Betaproteobacteria bacterium
GAGAAACAGCGGTAGTAATGGCCACCGGCATACGATCTTTATGCTCTGAAGTACGGAGAATCGCCAGGCATGCAAGCATCAATCACTGCTCGGCCCGGCCAGGGAATTGCAGACACGCTATCTCCCGCAGATCGAGCAAAAGGCCGCAACACTGGACGCCAGCCAGGTTATGGCGATGATCCGCTCCTGAATGCTAAACCATTCGTAAGCCTCACCGTAGCATGGACGTCCCAATTGCAGGGCTGGAGCATCAAATTTCCTGCAGATGCAAAGCGGTAGCGATATGGTCGGGATTGTAGGCGGCGGTCTTGAGTTTTCTGGGGAGGCTGATGGCGCGGGATTTATCGGCGCGAAAGAGATTCAAGGCGAGGCGGCGGAGGAAGGAGAAGTTTTGGGCGGCGTTGCGCAAGCGAATCGGGCTGGCATCTTCGCCAAAGGTTACATCGAGACACCAGTGCAAGCCGTTCTCGATACCCCAGTGGGTGCGGACGGCATGCAGGATGCGACGACTGTCAGCGGGAAGAGAACTGATCACGTAACGCTGTTCGGTCGACATCTTGCCGCCCATGTCGCGTGTCGATTCGATGCAGGCCACCGAAGCGAGCTTCGACCAGCGCGCTTTCAGGCCCAGCAGATCGAGCCAGTCAAGTTCGCCGACGGCAGTGCAGCGCCGGGTTTCGATCCGGCCATGCCCCTTGTCCAGGGTCTCGTGCAACGAGACCTGCCGTCGGCAGTGTCCGGGGGCATTCAGGGTCGAGAAGAAGTCCCGCAGCGCTTCCGCCAGATGCGGCTGGTTGTCCTTCACCGCCAGAACGTAGTCACCGCCGCCCGCCGTAATCTGCGCGGCAATCGCCGTCTGGCAGCCCATGGCATCGATCGTCACTACCGCGCCTTCAAGCGCCAGGGCCGGCAGCAGTGCTTCGATGGCCGTGATTTCGTTCGATTTCTCTTCGCAGGTGCGTTGCCCCAAGGTCAGTCCATAGTCGGCGGCATAGGCCGAGACTTGATGCAGCACCCGCAGCCCGCGTTCGGCACGGGCCGACCCGCGCAGGGATTTACCGTCAATGGCGATGACACGTCCCTTCACTGCCGGACAGACTTCACCCATCCAGGCTTCGAAGCGGCACTCCAGTTCCATCGGCGACAGTGTTTCGAAGACCCTGCGAATCGTGTCATGTCCAGGAATTCCATTGCGCAGACGCAGATACCGCCGCAGCCAGTCTTCCCGCTCGCATCCCCAGTCCTCGATGTCGTCCCAGCCTTCTGCACCGGACATCACGGCGCACAGCGCCAGCACCACAATGTCCAGCAGATCGTGATCCGTCCGACCTTCCACCCGTGCATCCGGCAAGTCGGCAAACCGTTCAATCAGCCCTGCTATCCCCACTTTACTGTCCATCACTCGCCTCACCAAATTACGAGAGTGGACGCCATTTCATGAGGGTTTACAAGCCCCTGTCATAACCGCATGATTGTTAACGAGTTTTCATGCTCCGGCCCTGGTCCCAATTGGAGATCGCAACGCAAGAAAGGTATTCCTACCTATCATGCGTTCAAGTTCGCCAAGTATGCCGAGCGCTA
>JAEHDO010000554.1 GCA_016880375.1 Betaproteobacteria bacterium
ATGAGGGCGATCTCACCGGCGTCGCGAAGCGTCACCGAGAAGAGGTTCTCCAGGTCCAGCTTGTTCATCTTCTTGGTCGGGCGCTTGTCGGCCGGCACATGCACCTTCCAGGAGGCCTTCATTTCCTTCAGGCCGTACTCCGGCGGAGTGGGCGCCTCATGCTGCAGGAAACGCGCCATCAGGTCGACGTCCTTCTCGGTCAGTTCGCCCGAGGTGCCCCAGTTCGGCATGCCGGCCGGCGTGCCATAGGCAATGAAGACCTTCAGGTATTCGGTGCCCTTCGGCAGGGTGATGTCCGGCGTCAGCGGCTTGCCGGTGGCGCCCTTGCGCAGCACGCCGTGGCAACCGGCGCAGCGCTCGAAGTAGATCTGCTTGGCGCGGGTGAATTCCTCGGGGCTGACGGGCGGCGCTTTCGGGGAGATGGTTTCCTTGGCTTCCTCCGGCTTGATCGGCACCGGGGCGCCCTTGTAGCGCACCTCTTCTTCGGGCGTGCCCGGATGCATGGGCGGCTTGGCCTGGGCCCAGGCAGTGCCTGAGAACACCGGCAGGGTGGTCATTATCGTAAACCCTGCTGCCAGGGCCAGTTTGCGGGCTTGCATCGACTACCTCCTATTTGCGGATGAATGTGCAGCTTTGAAAGGAATGCATTAAAGTTCCAGCGCCCCTTCCAGACCTTGATATGGGTCAAGATGGCCGCTTTTAACTATTTGATAATTATCAATGTTGTCCTGCCGTCCCCATGTCATCCGGATGGCTTTCAGAGACAACCACGTTTTTTGCAGGGGTATTCGCCTTGTTTTCCTGGCCGCGCACCAGTTGCTGCTCACGACGCTTGCGCCGATCGATCAGGGGCAGGCAGAGCTTATCATTGTAATAAATGACCTGACAGTCGAGGCAGTAATGGCATTCATTGGCGTTGATCTCGCCGGTCGTCCGTATGGCGCGCACCGAGCAGTGGTTGGCGCAGACCTGGCAGGGCTTGCCGCATTCCTTGCGCCGGCGCAGCCACCACTCGAAGAGGCGGAAGCGGCCGGGGATGGCCAGCGCAGCGCCCAGCGGGCATAAATACTTGCAGTAGAACTTGCGATTGAAGGCAGCGACGCCGATCAGGATCAGGGCGTAAAGAACGTACTCCCACTCGCGCTGAAAGCGCATCGAAATGACCGTCTTGAAGGGTTCCACCTCGGCATACCAGGCGGCCTCGGAAATCGATTGCAGGGACACACCGAAAAGCAGGATGAGGATGATGTACTTGAGCGCCACCAGGCGTTCATGCACGGCGTCGCTGAACTCGATTTCCGGCAGCTTCAGCTTGCGTGAAGCGAGCAGGATCAGTTCCTGCAAGGCGCCGAAGGGGCACAACCAGCCGCAATACACACCGCGCCCCCAGAGCAGCAGGGTGGTCGCGACGAAACCCCACAGGATGAACAGCATCGGGTCGATCAGGAAATTTTCCCAGTGGAATCCCTGCATCACCGAACTCACGAAGGTAAGCACGTTGATCACCGACAACTGCGCCAGGCCCCACCAGCCGATGAAAAACAGCGTATACACATGGAAGCCGTTGCGGACATAGGTCAACGCCGTCGGGTGCTTGGCCAGCCAGTCCTGGAAGATGAGAATGAAGGAAAGCGTGGCCAGGCCGACGGCCAGCACGGCAATGTCGAATGAGCGGTTTTGCCAGATGGCGATCCAGGCCGGCTCTTCCTTCGGCGGCGTCCACGTGCCCGGCTTCGCCGGCAGGGGCGCCACGTTCTGCGGCGGGAAATCAGGCGTCAGCGGCAACGCGCCATGCACCGGGCGAGAGGAGGATGCCGCCCTCTTCGCCATGGGTGCGGGTTTCTCTGCAGGCCCTGATGCGACTGCGGCCGGCGGACGGGCGGATTCCGGCAGCGGCGACGTGTATTGAGGCGGGCTGACGTCGGCGGGTTTCGCCGGCGCTGCCGGCATCTCGCCCGCCGGCATGGGCGCCGAGGCTGCCAGTTGCGCTGGCGCCGCTGCGTCCTTGCGATCCGCCACAGGCGAACCGGGAGGGCGAATGCCGCGCG
>JAEHDO010000555.1 GCA_016880375.1 Betaproteobacteria bacterium
CCTGCCCGCCCTCGAGAATCATGGTGCCCTGCGCGGTCGAGCGGCCGCCGCCGCCCAGGATCACCGTCTCGGACATGGCCTTGGCCCGAGTGAGCTTCTGCTCCAAGTCGCGGAACTTGGGATTGAAGTCGGCCATGTAGCGGAATACCGACTCGGCCTTGTTGAACTGGCGCTTGCGCTCGAAATCCAGCGCCAGGTTGTAGAGGTTCTCCATCAGGGCATTATCGAGCGGGCACTTGCGGAACTTGTCGAAGGCCATGTCGAGCTGGCCCTGGCCCTGGAAGGCCAGACCGAGCATGCGGTTCGATTCGGCAGAATCCGCTTCGGATTTCTCCTTGCCCCGCTCGGTAACGAGGAAGCGCTTGGTGGTGAGCAGCGCATGCCCCACCAGCAGCAGCGTGGCAGGCACCATGAGCTGCAGCCACATCAACTGTGTCGTGATGAGCACGAAATGCGACGCCACCAAAACGACAAGCAGACCGGCCGTAACTACCGCGCCCATGCCCGCCTTGAGGCGCGGCAGCAAAGCGATCAGGTAGGCGGCTACCAGCAGGAAGACAAGACGCTCGACAATCCAGCCCCAGGTCGGCACAACGAAGAAATGCTCCTGCAGGATGCTGGAAACAGTATGGGCCTGCATCAGCACCGCTGGCATCGCCGGCGACACCGGCGTAACGAAAATGCTGCCGATGCCGGCCGCAGTCGGCCCGATCAGCACGATCTTGTCCTTGTACTTTTCCAACGGTATCTTGCCGCTTGCCACATCGAAGAACGAATCCACCTGGAAAGCCGGCTTGCCGTCGCGATCCTTGTAAAAAAAGGTATTCATCTGCATGGCCGGATCGGTGCCGATCTTAAGGTTTCCGAGACGCACCGAATCCCCCAGTTTGACCTTGATGTCGGCAACACCGAGATTGAGGCTCTTTGCCGCGATCATCAGCGACAGCGCGGGATAAATTTCGTTGAAGTGGGCCAGCACCAGCGGTTCGGTGCGTATGCCGCCATCAATGTCCGGATTGACGTTGAGGTGGCCGATGGCCGCTGCGTTGAGGCCCAGGATCTCGACCACCGGCGCCTCGACATCGGAAGTAAGCAGCGGCGGGTCTTCTCCCTTCTCGACCTGGCTGATGCCGTTCTTCTTGATGAAGTCCGGCAGGGGCCTGTCCGGCCTCCCGCGCGGCTCGCCGAGGCGAAAGAGCATGGGCAGAACCACATTGCCTGCCCTGGCGACAGCCTCGCCCATGCGGCGGTCGGTATTGAGTTTCTGTTCGGCCTCGGCCAGCACCGGACCGAACTGTCCGAGAGGTGGCAACTGTGCGGCCAGCGCTTCCGCAGGGGCCGTCAGCGGAGCACCGCCAGCTTGGCCGTAGAATTCGATCAGCTTGTTGATGTAGGCGAGCCCCGGATCGATCTGTGGCTCGGAAAAGAAGATGGTGGAGGCTATGACCTTGGCCTTGGCAGCCGCCAGCCCATCGATCATTTTCGCATGCACTTCACGCGACCAGGGCCAGCGGCCAAGGTTGTCGACGCTCTGCTTGTCGATGGCGATGACGGCAATCTTGTCGCTCGGATCTCGCGAAACGGCGCCGACCCCGAGGTCATAGGCCTTGCGCTCTAGGCTCTGCAGCAGTTCACCACCACCGGCAAAGAGCACGACCGCGCTGACGATAACGCCAATGAACCAGTCGCTTTTCCAGAAAGTCTTCGACACGCTGCGCTGCCCTCTCCTGCTGAATATTGTCTTCTTTATGGGAGAAGCGGCCATGCGCATGCGGAGCACAAAGCCGCAAACCAAATTGCGCATAGCTACAAACGGTAAAGCCGCAGACTGCCCGGATTTCCTAGAAATCCCCTCAATCTGCGTAGAAACAGCAATTTAATCGTAATTCTTACAGGCAAACATGAAGTTAGTCAAATATTTCTTGGCATGGAAACAAGGGGGTATTTCCGGCACTGACTCAGGTCCGCAAACAACAACGCCGCCCCTGCAGGCGGCGCTTTTGCAGTTGCTGCGGTCTTTCAGAGCACCGACTTCAGCAGCTTGCCCATTTCGGCGGGATTTTTGGTGGTCCTGATGCCGCATGCCTCCATCACTGCCAGTTTCTCCTGCGCTGTACCCTTGCCGCCGGAAATGATGGCGCCTGCGTGGCCCATGCGCTTGCCGGCGGGTGCGGTAACGCCTGCGATAAAACCGACCACCGGCTTCTTGTTCTTGCACTCCTTGGCGTACCACTCGGCCGCGGCTTCCTCGTCGGAGCCGCCGATCTCGCCGATCATGATGACGGCATCGGTATCCGGGTCATTCATGAACAGTTCCAGCACGTCCTTGTGCTTGAGGCCGTTCACCGGGTCGCCGCCGATTCCCACGGCAGTCGACTGGCCGAGGTCGAGGTCGGAAAGCTGGCCCACCGCTTCATAGGTGAGTGTGCCAGAGCGCGACACAACGCCGATGCGGCCTTTCTTGTGAATATGGCCGGGCATGATGCCGATCTTGACCTCTTCCGGTGTAATGATCCCCGGGCAGTTCGGGCCGCACAGGACGGTCTTCGAGCCGGCCCTGCGCATCTTGTCCTTCACCTCGACCATGTCGCGCACCGGAATGCCCTCGGTGATGCAGATGACGAGGTCCAGTTCGGCCTCGACCGCCTCCCAGATCGCCGCGGCGGCGAAAGGCGGCGGCACGTAGATAACGGAGGTGTTCACGCCGGTCTGCTGCTTGGCCTCCTTCACCGAGGCGAAAATGGGGATGCCCTCGTAGGATTCGCCGGCCTTCTTCGGGTTCACGCCAGCAACGTAGCAGTTCGCACCGTTGGCGTACTCCTTGCTCATCTTGGTGTGGAACTGTCCGGTCTTGCCGGTGATGCCCTGCGTCACGACGCGGGTGTTCTTGTTGATCAGAATGCTCATAGACTACCTTCCCTCCTCCCCCTTCCCGCGGAAGGAGGTGACGATTGTTCGCCGCTACGCGGCTCCATGTTGTTGACTGCGTCGTCCTTGGGGCGGCCCGGCGGACGACGCTCCTTACTTGCCGGAAACCGCAGCGACGATCTTCTGCGCCGCATCGGCCATGTCGCTGGCGGAAATGATGGGCAGGCCGGAATCCTTGAGGATCTGCTTGCCGATGTCCTCGTTGGTGCCGCGCATGCGCACCACCAGCGGCACGGAGAGGTGCACCTCCTTCGCCGCCGCCACCACGCCGGTGGCGATGGTGTCGCACTTCATGATGCCGCCGAAGATGTTGACCAGGATGCCCTTCACTTTCGGGTTGGCCAGCATCAGCTTGAAGGCCTCGGTGACCTTCTCGGTGGTGGCGCCGCCGCCGACGTCGAGGAAGTTGGCCGGCTCTGCCCCGAACAGCTTGATCGTGTCCATGGTGGCCATGGCCAGTCCGGCGCCGTTCACAAGGCAGCCGATGTTGCCGTCTAGGGAGATGTAGGACAGGTCGTATTTCGAGGCTTCGATCTCGGCTGGATCCTCTTCGTCGAGGTCACGCATGGCAACGATGTCCTCGTGGCGGAAGAGGGCGTTGGAGTCGAAGTTCATCTTGGCATCGAGCGCGACGACGCGGCCATCGCCAGTGAGGATCAGCGGATTGATCTCGGCGAGGCTGGCATCGGTCTCCCAGAAGGCCTTGTAGAGCCCTTGCAGCACGCTGCGCGCCTTCTGCACGGAGGACTCCGGCACGCCGATCTTGCGGGCGACGTCGTCGGCCTCGGCATCGGTCAGGCCCCTGGCCGGGTCGACGAACACCTTGTGGATCTTCTCGGGGGTATGGGCGGCAACCTCCTCGATGTCCATGCCGCCTTCTGAACTCGCCATGAGGCAGACTTTCTGCGTGACGCGGTCCACCACCATGCCAACGTAGAGTTCCTTCTTGATGTCGGCGCCTTCCTCGATCAGCAGCCGGCGCACCTTCTGGCCCTCCGGCCCGGTCTGGTGCGTCTTCAACTGCATGCCGAGGATCTGGCCGGCGTACTGTCGGACTTCATCCATCGATTTGGCCACCTTGACGCCACCGCCCTTGCCGCGGCCGCCGGCATGGATCTGCGCCTTCACCACCCACACCTTGCCGCCGAGTTCTGTGGCCGCCTTGACGGCCTCGTCAACGGAATAGCAGGCGTGGCCGCGCGGCGTGGCGACCCCGAATTTTCTCAGGATCTCCTTGCCCTGGTATTCATGGATTTTCATGCTGTTTCCTTGCTGGTTGATGCTAAAGAAGACAAGCCGGAAAGGTCGTGCAGGCGCCTGAACGCACGACCTTTCGGAGAAATGCAATAGGTTTCATCGAGAAGGCCATAATATCATATTATGACCCCTCTTCAGAGGAGAAACAGGCGTCCGGACGACTATTCGTCAGGAATATCGCCAGCCGCCTCCGCCCACTCGGCCTTGGCCTCGATAAGCGGCTTGATATCGGGCAGATCGATACGCTTGCGTCCGGCCTCGATCTCGGTCAGCGCCTCGGTTTCGGTCATGGTGGCGAGGGAACGCCGGGCCAGGTGCTGGTAGAGCACCGTGCCTTCCAGCTTCCAGGCCATTTCCTGTTCGGTCAGCGCACGCACCACCCTGGCCGGGATGCCGGCCACCAGGCTTTGCGGCGGCACCTGGGTGCCGGCCTTGACGAAGGCCATGGCGGCGACAATGGAGGCTTCGCCCACCTCGGCCTTGTCCATCACCACGGCATTCATGCCGACGAGGGCATTGCGGCCGATACGGCAACAGTGCAATACGGCGCCATGGCCGATGTGGCCGTTTTCCTCCACCACCGTGTCGCGCTCGGGAAAACCATGAACGATGCAGCAATCCTGGATATTGACGCCGCGCTCGATGAGAATTCGCCCGAAGTCGCCGCGCAGGCAGGCATTCGGGCCGATGTAGCAGTCAGGGCCGATGACGACATCGCCGATGATGACGGCCGAAGGGTGCACATAGGCGGAAGGATGCACCACCGGCGTCACACCCTCGATCGAATAGACTTTCACCATAAGGCAGAATGTTGCAGGTTGTCCGGGTCGCCTGAATTATGTAGCATGGCGGCAAAGATGTAAAATGATACGCTTCCCTTTATAAGCAGATCATTCCACGTATCACCAACCGTTTCCATGAGCACCATCCTGTTCCAGCTGCGCGAGGGCATCGCCCGCATCACGCTCAACCGCCCCGAGCGGCTGAACAGCATAGACACGGCCATGCGCGGCGAACTCATGCAGGTCCTGCGCGACAGCCGGGTACAAGAAGCCCGCGCCCTCATCCTGACCGGTGCCGGCCGCGCCTTCTGCACCGGGCAGGACCTGGCCGAGCGCGTGACGCCCCCCGGCGCGCCGCCACCCGACCTGGGGGAATCCATCGAGTCTTTCTACAAGCCGCTGGTACTGGGCCTGAGTGCCCTGTCGATCCCGGTCATCGCCGCAGTGAACGGTGCCGCAGTCGGCGCCGGTGCCAATCTCGCCCTGGCTTGCGACATCGTCATCGCGGCACGCTCGGCCGCATTCATCCAGCCCTTTTGCAGGCTGGGGCTCGCACCCGACGCGGGCGGCAGCTATTTCCTGCCGCGCCTGGCCGGCGCGGCGCGCGCCATGGGCCTGGCCCTGACCGGTGACACGCTCGGCGCCGAAAAGGCGGAAGCCTGGGGACTTATCTGGAAGTGCGTCGACGACGACCGGCTGATGGCCGAGACGGAGGCGCTGGCCGCGCGCTTCGCCGCCGGCCCGCCGCTCGCCTACGCCGCCATCAAGCGCACCCTCCACGCCTCCCCGCACAACACGCTGGGGCAGCAACTCGATCTGGAGCGCGACACCCAGGCCGAACTGGGCCGCAGCGAGGATTACCGCGAGGGCGTGACGGCATTCATGGAAAAGCGCCCGCCTGCCTTCAAGGGCAAGTAAACTTCAAGCATGACCGCTCATAAGAAATCCCAGGAACTGGCCGAGGCCGTCGGCCGCGAAATGTACGCCAAGGACCGCACCTCGCAGTTCCTGCGCATCGCCCTCGACGAAATTCGCCCCGGTCATGCCAGCATGACGCTGCGCGTGACGGAGGATATGGTGAACGGCCATGGCATGTGCCACGGCGGCTTCATCTTCACGCTCGCCGATTCGGCTTTCGCCTATTCCTGCAACAGCCACAACCACAATGCGGTCGCCTCGGGCTGCACGATCGAATTCCTGGCGCCGGTGCACATCGGCGACATGCTTACCGCCGTGGCGGATGAGCGCGCGCTCGCCGGCCGCAGCGGCATCTACGACATCGACGTGCGCAACCAGGACGGCAAGCTGATTGCCGTGTTCCGCGGCAAGTCTCACCGCATCCAGGGTGAAACGGTCAAGAGCCCCATAGGAGAATGATTTGAACGAAGCCTTCATCTGCGACGCCGTGCGCACACCCATCGGGCGCTACGGCGGCGTCCTCGCCCCCCTGCGCGCCGACGACCTCGCCGCCCTGCCGATCAAGGCGCTCATGCGGCGCCATCCGGATCTGGACTGGAGCGGCGTCGACGACGTCATCTACGGCTGCGCCAACCAGGCCGGCGAAGACAACCGCAACGTCGCCCGCATGGCCGCGCTACTTTCCGGCCTGCCGCTCTCCGTGCCCGGCGCCACGGTGAACCGCCTCTGCGGCTCGGGCATGGACGCCGTCGGCAGC
>JAEHDO010000018.1 GCA_016880375.1 Betaproteobacteria bacterium
AGCGCGGTCCGCGGCAGGGCGCCCAGCGCCACGGCGCCGATCAGCCAGCCGTAGGCCACGCCGACAACGAAGGGATAGCCCCAGCGCGCCTGCCGCGGGCCGAGCCGCACCACCCAGTTGCGCTTGCCGGCGGCGGCGTCGGCGCGATAGTCGGGGAACTGGTTGATGAAGAGCACGTTGGCGACATGCAGGGCGTAGGGCAGGCCGGCGACGAAGGGCAGCGGGGAGAAGGCGCCGCGCTGCACGTAGTCGGCGCCGACGACCACGATCAGCCAGCCGCAGGCGACGGCCAGCTCGCCGAGGCCGCGGCTCATCAGCTTCAGCGGCGGCGCCGAGTAGGCCCAGCCGACGAACATCCCGGCCAGGCCGATGGCGATGAGGCCGCTGGCCGAGGTCCACGCCAGCCACAGTCCGGCAGGGATCACCGAGGCCATCAGGGCGTAGCCGAAGAGTCCGGCCGCTTTCAGGCCGAGCACGCCGTTCTGGATGAAGCGGCTGCCGCCTGTGAAGGGGAACTGCCGGTCGGTGTTGGCGGCGTCGCTGCCGTTGAGCGCATCGTAGTAGTCGTTCAGCACGTTGATGCCGGCGTGCGCCACCAGCGCGAAGAACACCGTGAAGAAGGCCGCCAGCGGCCGCAGCATGGCGCCGTCGAGGGCGGCCGTGGCCAGCCCGACCAGGCAGGCGGCGAAGGTGACGCTGAGGAAGGGCGGCCGCGTCGCCGCGAAATAGCGCAGGAAGGGGTTCGGGTAGGCGGCGAGCGTCGGCTCCATCGGCGGCGGCATGGCGTCAGGGGTTCCCCAGCAGTTGACGGGCGGCGGCTTCGATCTCGGCCTGGTTCATGGCCCCCAGTTTACTGCCAACGACGTTGCCCTTGCGGTCGATGACGAGGGTGAAGGGCACCACCGCCTTGGCATTGCCGAGGGCCTGCATCAGGGCGATGCCGCCTTCCTTGGCGAGCAGGCCGGTGTAGCGCATCTCGTAGGCCTTGGCGAAATCGCGCACCGCCTCGACCTTGTCGTCGAGGGCGACGCCGATGACGACGAGGCCCTTTCCCGCGTACTTGCCGTGCGCCGCGGAAAGTTCCGGGATCTCCTTGCGGCAGGGGCCGCACCAGCGCGCCCAGAAGTTCACGATCAGCGGCTGGCCGCGCAGCTGCTCGAAGGCGAAGGGCCTGTCGTCGGCGTCGTGCAGCGTGGCGGCGAACAGCGGCGCCGCCGATGTCTGCGCCCAGGCCGGCGCGGCGAGCAGGAAGCCCAGCAGGGCGAGTGAGCGCATCACGGCAGATCGCCGCGCTTGAAAACCAGATAACCGGCGCCTGCGCACAGTGCGCCGACAGCGGTCGGATAGAGCAGGGCGAAGAGCTTGTAGCCGGTCGCGCCGAAGGTGTCGAGGATGACGAAGGCCGACGGCCCGAGGACGATCAGCTGCGGGTCGAACAGCGCCAGCGCCGCGGTGCGGAAGACCTGCAGCGGGTTCGCCAGCGCAATGCCCACCGCCACTTCGGGCGCGACCTGGCCCTGGATCATGACGCCGAGCAGGATCAGGTCGAGGAACAACAGCAGCGTCAGCCACACCATGAAGGCCATGCCCTGGGCGACGTCGGTGCTGCGCGCCAGCGCCGAAATCAGCATGCCGATGCCGAGGAAGCACCAGCCCATGGTCGCCAGCAGCAGCGTGTAGTAGGCGAACATGCCCCACGGCACCTCGATGCCGCGCACCAGCGCCCACAGCACGGCGCCCACCATGGCGGCGAACACCGGCAGGAAGATGACCAGGTAGCGGCCGACGATCTTGCCCCAGAACCAGGCGCCGAGGCCGACCGGCAGGGACAGCAGGTATTCGAAGACGCCGGCTTCGCGGTCGCCGGCCACCGA
>JAEHDO010000128.1 GCA_016880375.1 Betaproteobacteria bacterium
CTGGGCATCGTGCGCTTCCGCATCGACGGCGTGCTGCACCAGGTCTACCAGATCCCGATGTCGGTGCTCAACGCCATGACCAGCCGCATCAAGATCCTCGGCCGCATGGACGTGGTGGAGAAGCGCCGCCCGCAGGACGGGCGCATCAAGACGCGCACCGCGGACGGCCAGGAGGTCGAGCTGCGCCTGTCGACGCTGCCCACCGCCTTCGGCGAGAAGCTGGTGATGCGCATCTTCGATCCCGAAGTGCTGGTGCGCGATTTCTCGGACCTGGGCTTCACCGACGACGACAAGGCGCGCTGGACGCAGATGACTGGCCAGCCGAACGGCATCATCCTGGTTACGGGACCGACCGGCTCGGGCAAGACCACCACGCTGTATTCGACGCTGAAGCAGCTTGCCACGCCGGAAGTCAACGTGTGCACCATCGAGGATCCGATCGAGATGATCGAGGCCTCCTTCAACCAGGTGCAGGTGCAGCAGAACATCGACATGACCTTTGCCGCCGGCGTGCGTGCGCTGATGCGGCAGGATCCCGACATCGTCATGGTCGGCGAGATCCGCGACATGGAGACGGCTGACATGGCGGTGCAGGCGGCGCTGACCGGGCACCTGGTGCTGTCCACCCTGCACACCAACGACGCACCGACGGCGGTCACGCGCCTGCTCGACCTGGGCACGCCGGCCTACCTGCTGAACGCCACCTTGCTCGGCGTGATGGCGCAGCGGCTGGTGCGCACGCTCTGTCCGCACTGCAAGCAGGCGTCGGCGATGACGCACGAGGAAGAGGAAATCTGGCAGGCGATGGTCTCGCCGTGGAAGGCCGCCAAGCCGCAGAAGGTCTATCATCCGGTCGGCTGCCTCGATTGCCGCATGACGGGCTACATGGGACGCGTCGGCCTCTACGAGATCATGCTGATGTCGCCCGAACTGCGCCGGCTGGTCACCCCGACCACCGAGCATGCCAGGGTGCGGGAGCAGGCCTACCGCGAAGGCATGAAGCCCCTGCGCATTTCCGGCGCGATGAAGGTCGCCGCCGGCCTGACCACCCTCGAGGAAGTGCTGCAGGTCGCGCCGCCGGCGCAGAGCGAATAGGGACCTTCCCCCAACCCCCTTCCCGGGGAAGGGGGTGACGGGAGTTCGCTTCGCTCCATGTCGTTGACTTGCCCCGCCTTGGGGCGGCCCAGCGGCGACCTCAGTAGCGCAGGCCGCCGCCGTAGAAGGGCGGCCAGCGGCCGACCGAGTTCTCGAGCAGGATCAGCTCGGCGTCGGTGTGGTTGATCACCGTCGCCGGCGCCATCATGCGGCCGCCCGCGGCGTTGATGTAGATCGGGTGGTCGTGGTGCTTGGTCTCGATGAGTTCCTTCTGTTTCGGATCCCCCTTCGGCGTCACCTCGGCCTCGCCATAGCACAGGCAGAAATAGGTGCGTGCCTCCTCCGCCTCGATGTAGCAGCCGGTGCCGCGGATGCCGATGGTGGCGGTCGTCGTCGAGATCTGCAGGTTGCGCGCCTTCTCGCGGCCCTTGCCGAAGACGCTGAGGACGCTGCCGGTGATGATGCGCATCACTTGCACTCCGCCGCTTTCATCGAAGGTAATCTTGGTTTTTTCCCGCTGCAGGAAGGCGTCGGGACCGATGAGGTAGACGGCCTCGCCGCCTTCGCCGGTCATCACCGTCTGGCCCATCTTGATGTTGAGGCCGATCGAGGCGCGGGTGTTGTCGACGCCCACCGGCCCCTTGAGGCGGCGGAAGCCGGGCGTGGCCGGCAGCGATCCCGCCGAGAGGGCATCCCGGACCAGGCCGAGGATGCCGCCGGCGCCCAGCGCCCCGGTGGCGGCCAGTTTGAGCAGCGCCTCGCGGCGGGCGAGGTGTTCGATTTCCTGTTTGTTCATCTTTTGGGCTCTCCGGTGAAGCCGCCATTTTCCACTATTTGCTGAGCAGGCGCATGGCCCGTTCGAGGCCCTCCAGCGTCAGCGGGTACATCCTGCCGCCCATCAGGCTGTGCAGGACGGTGATGGAGTGGCGGTAGGGCCACAGGTGCTCCGGCTCCGGGTTGAGCCAGGCGGCGTGGGGATAGGTGTCGAGCAGGCGCCGCATCCAGGCGGCGCCGGACTCCTCGTTCATGTATTCCACCGAGCCGCCCGGCTGCAGGATCTCGTAGGGGCTCATGGTGGCGTCGCCGACCAGGATCAGCTTGTAGTCGGGGCCGTACTTGTGCATGACGTCGAACAGGGAGAAGCGCTCGGAGTGGCGGCGGCGGTTGTCGCGCCAGACGTGGTCGTAGACGCAGTTGTGGAAATAGAAGTATTCGAGGTGCTTGAATTCGGTCTTGGCGGCCGAGAACATCTCCTCGCAGACGCGGATGTGGTCGTCCATCGAGCCGCCGATGTCGAGGAACAGCAGCACCTTGACCTTGTTGTGCCGTTCCGGGCGCATCAGGATGTCGAGCCAGCCGGCATTGCGCGCCGTCGACGCAATGGTGCCGTCGAGGTCGAGTTCCTCGTCCGCGCCGTCGCGGGCGAAGCGCCGCAGCCGGCGCAGGGCCACCTTGATGTTGCGCGTGCCGAGTTCCACCTTGTCGTCGAGGTTGCGGAATTCGCGGTTCTCCCAGACCTTGACCGCCGTGCGGTTGCCGGCCGACTCGGCGCCGATGCGGATGCCCTCGGGATGGTAGCCGTGGGCGCCGAAGGGGCTGGAGCCGCCGGTGCCGATCCACTTGCTGCCGCCGGCATGGCGCTTCTTCTGCTCCTGCAGGCGCTTCCTGAATTCCTCCATCAGCTTGTCCCAGCCGAGCGCCTGCAGTTTCGCCTTCTCCTCCGGCGTCAGGTGCTTCTTCGCCATCAGGCGCAGCCAGTCCTCGGGAATTTCCGCCCCGAGGCCGGGAATGCGCTCGACGCCCCTGAAATACTCGCCGAAGGCCTTGTCGAACTTGTCGTAGTTCGACTCGTCCTTCACCAGGCAGGCGCGGGAGAGGTAGTAGAACTCGTCGATGCTGTGGCCGGCGACGTGCTTCTGCAGCGCCTCGA
>JAEHDO010000129.1 GCA_016880375.1 Betaproteobacteria bacterium
TCCTTCACCAGCCGGGCGAGGTCGGCGTTGGTGGCGGCGATGACGCGCACGTCCACCTTGCGCGGCTTCTGGTCGCCGAGGCGCTCGATCTCGTGCTCCTGCAGCACGCGCAGCAGCTTGGCCTGCGCCGACAGCGGCAGGTCGCCGACCTCGTCGAGCATCAGGGTGCCGCCGTCGGCGCGCTCGAAGCGCCCGGGGCGCGCCGACTGGGCGCCGGTATAGGCGCCCTTTTCGACGCCGAAGAGCTCGGATTCCACCAGCTCCTGCGGGATCGCCGCGCAGTTCACCGCCACGAAGGCGCTGCCTGAGCGCGGGCTCGTCTCGTGCAGGGAACGTGCGAAGACTTCCTTGCCGACGCCCGTCTCGCCGAGCAGCAGCACCGGGATCTGGCTGTCGGCGGCCTGCTTGAGCAGGCTGTAGGCGGCGCGGAAGCCGGGCGAGACGCCGATCATGTGCTGCGGCAGCGTCTCCTTCTCGCCGATCGAGGAGCGCAGATGGGTGACCTGGGTCTGCAGGTCGATGAGCTGGTCGGCGATGGATTCCGGATTGTAGTAGCGCATCTGCGCGTCGGCATCGTCCCATTCCTCGATCGGCTTGCCGACGATGCGGCAGTTGTTGTCGCCGGCGCCGACGCATTCCACTTCCTTGTAGAGGATGCGCCGGCCCATGAAGGCCGAGGTGTAGCCCGAGGCGTAGCCGATCTGCGTCCAGCACACCGGCTCGTGGTGGATGCCGAAGTAGTGGCGGTGCCACTGGCCCTCCCAGGAATGCTCCCAGAGGAATTCGCCGTAAAAGGCGCCGCGCGGCCGGTCCATCTCGAGGCGGATCGGCGTCACGCGCACGATGCCCTCGAGGGTGTGCAGCTTGGGCCCGGTCATGAAGGCTTCCATGTCGTCGACGCCCTGCGCCTGCTTGCGCGCCAGCTCGGCGTCGCGCACGCCCGAGGCGTAGCCCATGCGCGTCAGCAGCCCGCGGGCGCGTTCCATGCCCAGGGTGTCGATGAGTTCCTTGCGCAGCAGCGCCTGCGCCTCGGCATGCACCAGCAGCATGCGGTTTTCGTGCAGCCAGATCTGGCCGGTTTCGGCATCGAAGTGCACATGCGAGCGCAGGTCGTCGGCCGCCTTGGCGACGGATGTCAGTTTTCTCATGCTTCCTCCTTGGCCCGGCCGACGATTTGATCAAATGATGAAGTGCTGGTCCGGGCTTGTTCCTGCCGGCGCACGGGTCAGCGCCGGCAGAAAGGTGTCGATTACATCAATTGATCAAATCCTACCCCAATTCAGATTGCGGTTTTATCAAATCGTCAAGCGACGCTTTGAGAAACCCGGACCTTCCTTCTGTTGCGCCGCAGAAAAAGTCAGCTCGCCGGAAACGGCGAACACGCCATGTCCCTCCATGGGGCGCGCGGTTTTCCGGATCACGCCGAAGGCATGTTGCGGCGCAGATGGCACATGGCTTGCGATAGGCCTCCCACGCATGACCGGCGCACAAAGCATGCCCGGCATATCCGAATAATTCGTAGCTAAACGATCACCGACTGGAGGAGTAGCCGAAATGAAGTTTCCTGTTCCGCACGACGTGAAGGCCAAGACCATTCCCGGCACCGAAGGCTGGGAGCGCATGTATCCCTATCAGTACCAGTTCGTCACCGACGACCCGGTGCGCAACCAGTACGAGAAGGACATGTTCTGGTTCTACGACGGCCTGCATTATCCCGAGCCGCTGTATCCCTTCGACACCATCTGGGACGAGGCCTGGTTCCTCGCCCTGTCGCAGTACAACAACCGCATCTTCATGGTGCCGCCGGTGCGCGGCGTCGATCACCGCATGATCAACGGCTATGTCTACATCTCGCCGGTGCCGGTGAAGAACCCCGAGGAGATCGGCAGCCGCGTGCCGCACTTCATGGAGCGCGCCGGCCATTACTACAAGAACTGGGATGCGCTCGAAGCCAAGTGGAAGGTGAAGATGGAGGCCACCATCCGCGAGCTCGAGAAGCTGGAGATCCCGCGCCTGGCCGACATGGAGGACATCTCCGTCGTCACCGACGCCGTCGGCGAGTCGAAGGGCTACCACCTGCTGAAGAACTACGACGACCTGATCAACCTCGGCATCAAGTGCTGGCAGTACCACTTCGAGTTCCTCAACCTCGGCTACGCCGCCTACGTCTTCTTCCTCGACTTCGTGCAGAAGCTGTTCCCGAGCATCCCGGCGCAGCGCGTGACGCAGATGATTTCCGGCATCGACGTCATCATGTACCAGCCCGACGAGGAGCTGAAGAAGCTCGCCAAGAAGGCCATCGAGCTGGGCGTGGACGCGGCGGTGTGCTTCAGCCAGGAATGGACCGAGGTCGAGGCGGCGCTCAAGAAACTGCCGAAGGGCGTCGAGTGGCTGACCTCGCTCAACCTCTCGCGCGAGCCCTGGTTCAACGTGTCGACGGGCACCGGCTGGTTCCACCACGATCGTTCGTGGAACGACGCCATGAACATTCCGCTCAACGGCATCCAGACCTACATCGGCAAGGTCAAGCAGGGCGTCAACATCGAGCGGCCCACCGAGCAGGTGCGCGCCGAGCGCGACCGCATCATCGCCGAGTATCGCGGCCTCATCGAGAAGGAGGAGGACCGCAAGCAGTTCGACGAGCTGCTCGGCTGCGCCAGGACGGTGTTCCCCTACGTCGAGAACCACCTGTTCTACGTCGAGCACTGGTTCCACTCGGTGTTCTGGAACAAGATGCGCGACGTTGCCGCCATCCTCGTCGAGCACGGCATCATCAAGGACGTCGAGGACGTCTGGCTGCTGCGCCGCGACGAGATCAAGCAGGCGCTGTGGGACGTCGTCACCGCCTGGGCCACCGGCGTCACGCCGCGCGGCACGCAGACCTGGCCGAAGGA
>JAEHDO010000130.1 GCA_016880375.1 Betaproteobacteria bacterium
AGGTGGTGGCCTTCGGGTAGGCGGCGTTGAGGAGGGTGCCCCCGGGAATCACGATCTCGATCGGCTGCACCATGCCCTCGTTGTGCGGGATGTCCGGATTCACCATCTGCAGCAGGGTGAGGATGGTGGCCGAGGCGCTGGAGGTGAAGGTGCCATTCACGAAGCCGTTGGTCTGGGCGTCGGTGCGCGAGTAGTCGAATTTTATTGACCGGTCCTTCACCTCGATGTCCACGCGGATGGTGTACTTCGAGCCGACGAAGCGGCCGTCGTAATAGACGTAGCCTTCGCCCGAGTAGCTGCCGTTCGGTATCTTGGCGATTTCGGCTTCCATCATCCTGCGCGTGGCATCGAACAGCGCCTGCTTGTGCGATTCGTAGCTTTCCAGCCCGTACTTCCTCAGCAGCTCGAGCAGGCGGCGCTCGCCGACGGTGCAGGCGCCCATCTCGGCTTTCATGTCGTGCTGCACGATGTCCAGCCTGACGTTGGCGAAGATCAGGTTCCACACATCCTTGCGCAGCTTGCCTTTTTCCACCACCTTCACCGGCGGGATGCGCAGGGCTTCCTGCCAAACCTCGACGGCGTTCGGGTTGTAGCCGCCCGCCACGTTGCCGCCGATGTCGGCCTGGTGGCCCTTGACCGCCGTCCATGCCACCAGTCTGTCGTCGAGGAAGACCGGCTTGAAGGCGGCGACGTCGTTGTTCTGGTTGCCCAGGCTGAAGACGTCGTTGTGGAAAATGACGTCGCCGGGGTAGATCTCGTCGCCGAAGTACTCCTTGATGTACTTGCACACCGGCGCCAGCGAGAAGGCCAGGATGGGCAGGTTCTCGGTCTGTTCCAGCATGTTGCCGTCGGCGTCGTAGAGGCCGGTGACGTAGTCCTTGGCCTCGCAGAGGATGGGCGAACGCGTGGTCTGCTCCATCGAGATGCTCATCTCGTCGGTGATGGACTTGAAGGTCCGCGCGTAGACGGACAGGAGGATGGGATCGATTTTTACGCTGCTCATACCAGAGCCTCCTTCTTGTCCTTCATGCACGACTTGACGAGATCCTCACGTCCCTTGCGGAAGAGGGCGAAGGAGCCGAGGGCGTCCACCGCGCAGTCGAAGGAATCGCTGACGAAGATGGCGGTGGTCTCCTGCTCGACCATGGCCGGGCCGTCGATGCGGTTGCCGTAGCGCATTTTGTGGCCATCGTAGACCGGGATCTCGCGGAAGGTCTTGGTTTCCGGGATGTACACGCTGCGGCGGCCCTTGAGGGCTTTCGATGCGTCGGCGCCGGCCCAGGCCTCCTCGCGGTAGGTCGGCTTGTCGGTGAAGCCGATGGCCTGCACGCGCACGTTGATGATCTCGATCGGCGCATTCTCCTGTTCCAGCGAGTAGCCGTAGAGGCGGTTGTGCTCGTCGTGGAAGGCGCGGGCGATAGCGGCGACGTCGCGCTTGTCGATCAGCTCGCGCGGCACGAGGAAGGAGACCTCGTGGTACTGCTTGATGTAGCGGCAGTCGAACTTGATGTCGTTGCGCCGGCGGCTGTCGGGGATGCGCTCCTCGGTGAGCTGGCGGGCGCCTTCCTGCGACATCTCGTCGATCATCTTCGTCAGGCGCGGCCAGTCGATGGCTTCCAGGCGGGCGACGAAGGTGCGCACGAAGTCGTGCTTGAGCTCGCTCATGAGCATGCCGAAGGCGCACAGCACGGAGGATTCGCGCGGCACGATCTGGAAGGGAATCTCCAGCTCCTCGCAGATCAGGCAGGAATGGATGGGGCCGGCGCCGCCGGCCGGAATGAAGGGGAACTCGCGCGGATCGAAGCCGCGCTTGATGGTCACTTCGCGCACGCCCTGCGCCATGTTGTTGCAGGCGACGCGGTACATGCCGGCGGCGGCCTCCTCGA
>JAEHDO010000131.1 GCA_016880375.1 Betaproteobacteria bacterium
ACCTTCTCGTCGCCCTGATACCAGTCGGAAGTGAAATTCCACTTCTTGCCATCCCAGGTATGCACGCGCGCCCAGGCCGATCCCATGTGATCGAGGCAGGAGGTCTGCACCGGACGCATCACGCCGGCAAAGCCCAGATCGTCCAGCGCCTTCTGGTCGAGATTGATGTTCTCGAGACCCCAGCGCATCTGCTCGCCGTTGATCCACTTGCCTTTGCCGTAACGCCCCTGCGCCGCGCGCACGCCTTCGACCTGCAACATGGCCGAGATCAGGCCGCGCATGTAGAGCACCTGGCCGACTTCATCCTTCGGGCCGGTTCCCTGGCCCTTGGCATGAACCTTCTCGAGGACTTCCTTGATGACCTTGGCGTTCGGCTCGGCGCCATGCTGCATGGCCAGTGCGTTGTAGCCCTTGGCGCCGTCGCCGACGTCCTTGACATCGGGCTCGGCGCCGGCCCACCAGATTCCGTACATCTTTTCGCGCGGGTAGCCGGTGGCCTGTGCCTCCTTGATCGACGTCGAGTTCATCACGCCCCAGCCCCAGAGGAAGACATAGTCCGGCTTGTTCTGGCGGATCTGCAGCCAGGTGGCCTTTTGCTCCACGCCCGGATGGGCAACCGGCAGCAGTGATACCTCGAAGCCGTGCATCTTGGCCCGCTCCTGCAACAGCGCGATCGGCTCCTTGCCGTAGGGGCTGTCGTGATAGACCAGCGCAATCTTCTTGCCCCTCAGCTTGTCGAAGCCGCCTTCCTTCTTGGCGATGTGCTGGACCAGCACGTCGGCGCCCATCCAGTAGGTGCCCACCAGGGGGAAGTTCCAGCCGAACACGGCGCCGTTCTGCGACTCGCTGCGGCCGTAGCCGGCCGTGATGACGGGAATCTTGTCGCCCGGCGCCTTCTCGGTCAGGGCGAAGGTGATGCCCGTGGACAGGGGCTGCACCGCGGTCGCACCGCCATGCTTGCCCTTCAGGCGCTCATAGCACTCGACGCCGCGATCGGTCGCATAGCCGGTTTCGCATTCCTCCCAGAGCAGCTTGACGCCGTTGATGCCGCCGCGCGCATTGGTCAGCTTCATGTAATCGACAAAGCCGTTGGCCCAGGGCGCGCCGTTGGGCGCGTAGGCGCCGGTACGGTAAGCCAGCACCGGAAAGAACTGCGCCTGAGCCTCCGCCTTGGCCTCGGCTTTTGGCGCCTTGGCGCCCTGGGCGTAGGCCGCGGGCGCAGTCAGCGCAGCCGACAGGCCAATCGCAGTAGCGACACCAGCAAGTTTGTGCAGATTCATTTGTACTCTCCTCCTAGGATGATTTAGTTCAACACCTACGAAAAACCCGATCCATTACGCACGTCAATCTTACCCGCCAACCGCGCAACTGTCTCAATGGGGGAAGGGCCACAAGCGCAACTTCTCCCGTCCCGTGGACCACAGGCGCGCGATGCCGTGCGGCTCGACGATCAAAAAGAAGACGATGAGCGCGCCGAAGATCATGATCTCGACGTGCGATACCAGCGCGATCGACACATCGAGGCCGAACAGGCCGCCGATCACCGGCAGGATCTGATTGAGAAAGATCGGCAGGATGACAATGAACGCCGCCCCAAAAAAGCTGCCGACAATCGAACCCATGCCGCCGATGATGACCATGAACAGCAACTGGAAGGAGCGGTCGAGCGAAAACGCCGCCGGCTCCCAGGAACCGAGATGGACGAAGCCCCACAAGGCGCCGGCCACACCGACGTAGAACGAACTGACGGCAAAAGCGCTGAGCTTGGCGTACATCGGACGAATGCCGATCACCGTGGCGGCCACGTCCATGTCGCGGATTGCCATCCATTGCCGGCCGATGCTGCCGCGCACCAGGTTTTTCGCCATCAGACTGAATATCACCAGAATGCCCAGGCAGAAAAGATACTTGTCGGTCGGTGAGCTGATCACCCAGCCCATCACATCGATGTCCGACACGGAAACCGAGCCTGAGGACGAATTATTGGTAAACCACTTGACGCGCAGGAACGCCCAGTCGCAAAAGAATTGCGCGGCCAGCGTGGCCACGGCCAGGTAGAGTCCCCTCACGCGCAGGCTCGGAATGCCGAACACGATGCCGACTGCGGCGGCAGTCAGCCCGCCCAGAAGAATCGCGCCCAGCGCCGGCATGCCGCCGACGCGAATCAGAAAATTGTAGGCCGCGTAGGCACCCACCGCCATGAAGGCGCCGGCGCCGAGAGTGATCTGGCCGCAATAGCCGACCAGGATATTCACCCCCAGCGCCGCGAGTGACAGGATCAGAAAGGGAATCAGGATGGCGCGAAACAGGTATTCATCGACCAGCAGCGGAATCCCGAGAAAGGCAAAGGCGACGATGCCGAGAATGACCCAGCGATCCTGCGGAATGGGGAAGATCTGCTGATCCGATTGATACGAGGTCTTGAACTGGCCGTTTTCTCTATAGAACATCCGCTATTCCCTCGTATCAGACGCGGTCAATGATCTTCTCGCCGAACAGGCCCTGCGGCCTGAACAGCAGGACGACCAGCGCCAGCATGTAGGCAAACCATATCTCGATGCCGCCGCCCACCATGGGGCCCAGATAAACCTCGGACACCTTCTCGCCGACGCCGATAATCAGACCGCCGAGGATCGCCCCGGGAACCGAGGTCAGGCCGCCGAGAATCACCACCGGCAGGGCGCGCAGGGCCACGGTCGAAAGCGAGAATTGCGCACCCAGCTTGGAACCCCAGATGATCCCGGCCACCAGCGCCGTGATGCCGGCGACGCACCAGACGATCACCCAGATCCGGCCCAATGGGATGCCGATCGACTGGGCCGCCTGATGGTCATCCGCCACGGCACGCAGCGCGCGCCCGGTCGCGGTCTTCTGGAAAAAGATGGTCAGGGCCAACACCAGCAGGGCGGAAATGAAGGCGGCGATGAAATCTTCCTTGTTGATCAGGATGCCGCCTTCGAAAACGCTCTCCAGCATCATCACCGGTTCCTTGGGCATGCCGACATCGATCTTGTAAATGTCGCTGCCGAAAATGGTCTGGCCGACGCCGTCAAGAAAGTAGGCGATGCCCAGCGTGGCCATGAGCAGCGTCGCGCCTTCCTGGTTAACGAGGTGACGCAGCACCAGGCGTTCGATGAGCCAGGCCACGGCGAACATCACCACCACCGAGACGACAAAAGCCACTACATTGGCCATGAACAGGTTGTCCATGCCCAACCAGCCGGGAATCCACTCGGAAAAGCGCGCCATCGACAAGGCGGCAAACAGCACCATCGCGCCCTGGGCGAAATTGAATACGCCGGAGGCCTTGTAGATCAGCACGAAACCGAGGGCCACCAGGGAATAAAGCATGCCGCTCATCAGGCCGCCGAGCAGGGTTTCCAGGAAGAAGCTCATCTCAGGGGTCCTCGAAACTAGTGGCTGGCGCCGAGATAGGCGCTAATGACGAGCGGGTCGGCGCGGACCTCGTCGGCCGTGCCATCCGCGATCTTCTCGCCGTGATCCAGCACGACGACAAAGTCAGAGAGATCCATGACGACGCCCATGTCGTGCTCGATGAGCAGGACGGTCGTGCCGAACTGGTCATTCAGGTCGAGGATGAAGCGGCACATGTCCTGCTTCTCCTCGACGTTCATTCCGGCCATCGGTTCGTCCAACAACAGCAGCTGCGGCTCCATCGCCAAGGCCCGCGCCAGGTCGACGCGCTTTTGCAGGCCGTAGGGCAGGCGCCCGACCGGGGTCTTGCGAATATGCTGGATTTCCAGAAAGTCGATGATCTCCTCGACCTTGCGGCGATGTTCGAGCTCCTCGCGCTGCGCCGGTCCCAGCCAGAATGCCTGCTGCAGGATATTGGCCTTCATCTTCAGGTTGCGGCCGGTCATGATGTTGTCGAGCACGCTCATGCCCTTGAACAGGGCGATGTTCTGGAAGGTGCGGGCGATGCCCTGCAAGGCCGCTTCGTGGGGGCGCATCTGGTGACGCACATTGCCGAGGAAGGTGATGGTGCCCTCCTGCGGATGGTAAACGCCGTTGATGACGTTCAGCATGGAGCTCTTGCCGGCGCCGTTCGGGCCGATGATCGAGGTGATCTCGCCGCGCTTGATCTCGAAGCTGACTCCGGTGATCGCCTTGACGCCGCCGAAGCGCAGGCTGACGTTCTGGACGCGCAGGAAGATGTCTTCCGCCGCGCTCTGCGTGTCGCGCCGGCGCTTGCGCATCTCGCCGAGCGCCAGCATGGCCTGGTCGCGCGTGTCGTAGATGTTCGCCCTGAAAAAGTCCCGTCCGGCGCTTTCCCGGATCGCATCCCGCGTCTGCGCGGTCGCGCCGACGCGCACGCTGCCCAGGCCGTGGCCGATGTTGGCATTCTTGCCGCGCTCGGCAAAGCGTTCCCAGGCTTCCGGCACAATCACGCAATCGGTGTAGATCACCAGAAAGTACCAGCGCCGGCCGGTCTCGGCCAGGCGCCGCTCGATGTCGTCGTAGGCCGCATCGACCTGGGCCGCATCGGCAAAGGTCAGGCAGGAAAAATCCACTTCCATCGTCGCAATGGCTTCGTGGAAAGTCACGCGCTCGGTTATGGTCCGGTCATTCATGAGTTGTTCGCTGTATGCGCCGCAGCGGGTCTACGCCGCGTTCTTGAGGCTGGCGGGAAAAGTCTTGGCATTGACGATCCGCAGATCAGCGGCCACCTTGCCCTTGCGGCCGTCCTCGAACTTGACTTCCGTCTCGATGAACTGCGAGGTCTTGCCGGAATAGAGGGCTTCGATCAGCACGGCGTACTTCTGCGAGATGAAGCCGCGGCGGACTTTCCGCGTCCGCGTCAGTTCGTCGTCGTCCGGATCAAGCTCCTTGTGCAGGATGAGGAA
>JAEHDO010000132.1 GCA_016880375.1 Betaproteobacteria bacterium
CGAGCTTGATGCAATCGAAGCCGGCCGTCCGACGCAGGATCCGATCTTCCTGCGCCTGCGGCAGGCCATCGACGAACACCGGTTGCCGCTCCGGCTCTTTCGCGACCTGCTCGACGCCTTCAGCCAGGACGTGGTGAAGAAGCGCTATGCGTCCTTCCCCGAACTGATGGAGTACTGCCGCCGCTCGGCCGATCCCGTCGGCCGGCTGCTGTTGCACCTCTACGGCATCGACAATCCCGAAAGTCAGTCCCTGTCGGACGGCGTCTGCAGCAGCCTGCAGCTCATCAACCACTGGCAGGACGTCGCCATCGACTGGCAGAAGGGCCGCGTCTACCTGCCGCAGGACGAACTGGCGCGCTTCGGCATCGCGGAGACCCAGATCGCCGAGGGCCGCTGGGACGCCGCCTGGGCGGCGATGATGGACTTCCAGATCGACCGTGCCCGCGCCATGATGGCGGCCGGCAGTCCGCTGGTGCATGAACTGCCCGGCCGCATCGGCCTCGAGCTGAGGTTCATCGTCGCCAGCGGCTTCCGTATGCTGGACAAGCTGCAGCGCGTGCGCGGCGACGTCTTTCGACGGCGGCCGGTGATCGGCAAGCGCGACTGGCCGGCGATCCTGCTTCATGCCGCATTCGGGTGAGCCCATGACGCCGGAGGAATACTGCCAGCGCAAGGCAGCGGGGAGCGGCTCCAGCTTCTATTACAGTTTCCTCTTCCTGCCCCCGGAGCGCCGTCGCGCCATCACTGCCCTCTACGCCTTCTGCCGCGAGGTGGACGATGTCGTCGACGAATGTCCCGATCCCCAGCTGGCCCGCGCCAAGCTTGCCTGGTGGCGAGCGGAACTGGCCGCCACCTACGCCGGCAAGCCGAGCCATCCCGTGACACGATCGCTCGCCCCGGCCACACGTTCCTTCAATCTGCCGCAGGAACTGCTCGCCGAGGTCATCGACGGCATGGAGATGGACCTGTCGCAGACCCGCTATGCCGACTTCAAGGCGCTGCACCTCTACTGCTATCGCGTCGCCAGCGTCGTCGGCTTGCTGGCGGCGGAAATCTTCGGCTACCAGGACCGGCATACGCTCAAGTACGCCCACGACCTCGGCCTCGCCTTCCAGCTCACCAACATCATCCGCGATGTCGGCGAGGACGCGCGGCGCGGCCGCATTTACCTTCCTGCCGACGAGATGGCGCAATTCGGCGTCCCCGACGAGGACATTCTGCATGCGCGCACCACGGACGCCTTTCGCCGTCTCATGGAATTCCAGATCGATCGCGCGGAACGCTACTACGAGCAGGCCTTCGCCCAGCTGCCGGCGCAGGATCGCCGCGCGCAGCGCCCGGGGCTGGTGATGGCGGCGATCTACCGCACCCTGCTGCGAGAGATCCGCCGCGACGGCTGCCGCGTGCTCGACCGGCGCATGGCGCTGACGCCGATCCGCAAGCTGTGGATCGCCTGGCGCACCTGGTCCAGGGGCTGAGGAACAAGGCCAATGCGCGCCGCCATCATCGGAGCCGGCTACGCCGGCATGGCGGCCGCCACGGAACTGGCGGCCCGAGGCCATCCCGTCACGGTATTCGAAGCCTCGCGCACGCTCGGCGGTCGCGCCCGGCGGGTCGAATCCCACGGCTACCCCCTAGACAACGGCCAGCACATCCTGGTCGGGGCCTACTCCGAGCTGCTGCGGCTGATGCGCCTGGTCGGCGCGAATCCCGACAAACTGCTCGAGCGCCGTCCGCTCGGCCTGGTCTTTCCCGGCCGCATGCAACTGGCCGCGCCGCGTCTGCCTGCGCCGCTGCACCTCGCCGCCGCGCTGCTCACGGCGAGCGGCCTGTCCTTTGGCGCAAGGCTGGCCGCCGTCGGCTTCATGCGCCGCATGAAGCAAGCCGGCTTTCGCCTCGCGGGCGACACCACCTTCGCCGAGCTGATGGCGCAGCACGGCCAGCATGCTTCGGTGATCCGCTACCTGTGGGAGCCGCTGTGCATCTCGGCGCTGAACACGCCGCCGCAGGAAGCTTCCGCCCAGGTCTTCCTCAACGTCCTGCGCGACAGCCTGGCGGCCAAGCGCGAGGCGAGCGACCTGCTGCTGCCGCGGACGGATTTCTCCGCCCTGTTTCCCGAGCCCGCGGAGCGCTTTGTCCTGAGCCGCGGCGGCGAAGTGCGGCGCGGGACCGCCATTCGGGCCGTCGACTGGACCCCCTACGGCTTCCAACTCGAAGGCGACGCCTCAGGCCGCAGCTACACCCATGTCATCGCGGCGGTGGCGCCCTACCATCTCGGCCGCCTGGTGGCGAAGCTGCCGCGCCTGCAGCCGGTGCTGGAGGAAATCGGGCGCCTCGACTACGAGCCGATCCTCACCGCCTATCTCGGCTATCCGCAGCCGGTACGATTGCCCGGCGCCATGGTCGGCGTCGGCGGCACGGCGCATTTCCTCTTCCAGCGCAGCGACGACATCCTGACCGCCGTCACCAGCGCCCACGGCCCGCACCTCGACCTGCCGCACGAAGCGCTCGTCGCGCGCATCCACGCGGAGGTTTGCGGGATCATCGGAGAAACACCTCCGCCCGCCTGGTCCCGGGTGATCGTCGAGAAGCGCGCCACCTTCGCCTGCCGGCCCGGCGTGCGGCGGCCGGCCTGCGAAACGCCGCTGGCCAATTTCTATCTCTGCGGGGATTACGTCGCCTCGGATTACCCGGCGACGCTGGAAGCCGCCGTGCGCAGCGGCATCGCCTGCGCCCGGCTGGTCAGTTGACCAGCTCGCCGCTCCTGAGCTTGAGCACGCGCCCGCAGCGGCGGGCAATGGCCTCGTCGTGCGTCACCAGCACCAGCGTCGTGCCCTGCTCGGCATTCATGGCAAACATCAGGTCGATGATGTCGGCGCCGGTGGCGGCGTCGAGGTTGCCGGTGGGCTCGTCGGCGAGCAGCAGGCCGGGCCTCGTCGCGAACGCCCGCGCGATGGCGACGCGCTGCTGCTCGCCGCCGGAGAGGTGCTTCGGGTAATGGCCGAGGCGCTGCGACAGGCCGACGCGCGCCAGCATCTGCTGCGCATCGGCGCGCGCGCCAGCACGCCCGGCCAGCTCCAGGGGCAGCATGACGTTCTCCAGCGCGCTCAGGGCCGGCAACAGCTGGAAGGACTGAAAGACGAAGCCGAGCATGCCGCCGCGCAGCGCCGCGCGATCGTCCTCGCCCAGCGCGAACAGGTCGCGGCCGCCGAGCAGCACGCGACCCTGCGTCGGAACATCCAGGCCGGCGAGCAGTCCAAGCAGCGTCGATTTCCCGGAACCGGAGGCGCCGACGATAG
>JAEHDO010000133.1 GCA_016880375.1 Betaproteobacteria bacterium
CAAGGGCGAGAAGCAGCCCGTCACCGGCGACAAGTGCAGCAAGACCGAGAAGAAGTCCAAGAAACTCATTGAGTGTCTGCAGCCCGATCGCCGCGTGGAGATCGAGGTCATCGGCACCAAGTAATCCGGCAACCTGCCACGAAAAGCCCTGCGCAAGCAGGGCTTTTTTGTTTTTGAGACTCTTAACCATGAGCGAAACCACAAGTCGCAACGCCGATCCGGCCGAACTCGACAAATTCAGCGAACTCGCCCACCGCTGGTGGGACCCGGAGTCCGAGTTCAAGCCGCTGCACGACATCAACCCCCTGCGCCTGGACTGGATCGACCGGGAAGTTGGCCTGGCCGGGAAAAAGGTGCTGGACGTCGGTTGCGGCGGCGGCATCCTCGCTGAATCCATGGCGACACGCGGAGCCCTGGTGACCGGCATCGACCTCTCCGACAAGGCGTTGTCCGTCGCCAGACTGCATCTGCTGGAAACCGGACAGAAGGTCGACTATCGCAAGATCTCGGCAGAGGAACTGGCTGCCGGGATTCCGGGCGCGTTCGACATCGTCACCTGCCTCGAGATGCTCGAGCACGTGCCCGACCCCGCCAGCACGGTGCGCGCCTGCGCCCGGCTCGTTCGCCCGGGCGGGACGGTTTTCTTCTCCACCATCAACCGCAACCCCAAGGCCTATCTCTTCGCCGTCATCGGTGCCGAATACGTGCTCAACCTGCTCCCGCGCGGCACACACGATTACGCCCGTTTCATCCGGCCGGCCGAACTTGCCCGCTACTGCCGCGATGCCGGCCTGGCAGCCGAAGAGGTCATCGGCATGACCTACAACCCCTTCAGCAAGACCTACGCGCTCGGCGCGGACACCGGCGTCAATTACCTGATGCGCAGCCGGCGCGATGATTGACGCCGTCCTGTTCGACCTCGACGGCACGCTGGCCGACACCGCCGCAGACCTCGGCGCAGTCCTCAACCGGCTACGCTCCGAGGCAGGGCAGGTGCCGCTGGCGGCGGCGACCATTCGCCCGCATGTCTCGAAAGGCGTGCGCGGCCTGCTCGGCATCGGTTTCTCGCTCGCGCCCGGGGACGATCGCTACGCCGAACTCCACCAGCGCTTCCTGGCCTATTACGGAGATTCCCTTTGCGTTGCCACCACCCTGTTCGAAGGCGTTCCCGGATTGCTGGCAAGCCTGGAGGCGGAAGGTGTCAAATGGGGCGTCGTCACCAACAAGACCAGCCGCTACACCCTACCGGTAATGGAAGCATTGGGCCTGGTGCGGCGCGCTGCCTGCATCGTCAGCGGAGATTCCTCGCCGCGCCCGAAGCCGGCGGCCGATCCGCTTCTGCTCGCCAGCACCCTCGCAGGTGCCCCCCCCGCACGCTGCCTCTATGTCGGCGACGACCTGCGCGACATGCAGGCCGCCCGCGCCGCCGGCATGGGCGCCATTGCCGCAGCCTGGGGCTACCTCGGCGACGGCCCGCCTCTTGAAAAATGGGGCGCCGACGCCATCATCCATTCACCGGAGGAACTTACCGGGCTGCTCCGATAGCGCGTGCTAGAATGGCCAGGCTTGCGGGAACTCTGGAGCAATGCAGAGGTCTCTGCTGGCTGTAATTGTGCATCACAACGAATCCGGGGGCGACCTGGCTTCGACGTGGGTTGCGAAGCAGTGTAGTGCATGCCGAGGCCCAGTTACCTCGCAAATCCATCTGGAAATCTACAAACGCCAACGACGAGCGTTTCGCTCTAGCCGCTTAATACCGGCTAGCTCTGCACCGGTTTGCTGACGGGCCGGGCCGC
>JAEHDO010000134.1 GCA_016880375.1 Betaproteobacteria bacterium
CACGTAGATGTAGGCGGAGAGCAGCGCGTTCTCTGTGCGGATGGCCGGCGCGCCCTTGACGATGGACACCTTCGCCACCTGGCCGAGCGGAATCATGGCGCCGTCCAGGGTCGGCACCAGCACCTCGTGGGCGATGCGCTCCGGGTCCGAGCGCAGTTCGCGCGGGTAACGCACGGCAACGCCGTAGCGCTCGCGGCCCTCGACGGTGGTGGTCACCATCTCGCCGCCGAGCGCTGTGCCGATGACGTCGAGCAGGTCACCGACGGCCAGGCCGTAGCGGGCGAGCTGGGCGCGCTCCGGCTCGATGTCGAGGTAGAAGCCGCCGGTGATGCGCTCGGCGAAGGCGCTGGTGGTGCCGGGCACGGCCTTCACCACTGCCTCGATCTCCTTGGCCAGCCGCTCCATCTCGTTCAGGTCCTTGCCGAACACCTTGATGCCGATCGGCGTGCGGATGCCGGTGGACAGCATGTCGATGCGCGCCTTGATCGGCATGGTCCAGGCGTTCGAGACGCCGGGGAACTGCAGCGCGCGGTCGAGCTCGGCGATGAGCGTGTCGACAGTCATGCCGGCGCGCCATTCGGACTCCGGCTTGAGGTTGATCACCGTCTCGAACATCTCGGTCGGCGCCGGATCGGTGGCGGTGTTGGCGCGCCCGGCCTTGCCGTAGACCGAGGCCACCTCGGGAAAACTCTTGATGATCTTGTTCTGCGTCTGCAGCAGCTCGGCCGCCTTGGTGATCGACATGCCGGGCAGCGAGGTCGGCATGTAGAACAGCGTGCCTTCGTTCAGCGTCGGCATGAATTCCGAGCCGAGCCTGCTGGCGGGGATAAAAGTCAGTCCCAGCGACACGGCGGCAAGCAGGAGGGTGAGCCCCTTGCGGCGCATCACCCAGGCGATGATCGGACGATACATCCAGATGAGGAAGCGGTTCACCGGATTCTTCGCCTCGGGCAGGATGCGGCCGCGGATGAAAATCATCATCAGCACCGGCACCAGCGTGATCGAGAGCAGCGCCGCGCCGGCCATGGCGAAGGTCTTGGTCCACGCCAGCGGCGCGAACAGGCGGCCCTCCTGCGCTTCGAGGGTGAACACCGGCAGGAAGGAGACGGTGATGATGAGGAGCGAGAAGAACAGCGCGGGGCCGACTTCCTTGCAGGCGGCGACGATGGCTTCGGCACGTTGCTGGAGTCCTGCTGCCCTCTCCCCCTGCCCCTCTCCCGCTTGCGGGAGAGGGGAGGATGTGACGAGCCGTTCGAGGTGCTTGTGCGCGTTCTCGATCATGACGATCGCCGCGTCGATCATGGCGCCGATGGCGATGGCGATGCCGCCGAGGCTCATCAGGTTGGAGTTCATGCCGAGCGCGCGCATGGCGATGAAGGCGATCAGCACGCCGACCGGCAGCATGAGGATGGCGACCAGCGCGCTCCTCACGTGCAGCAGGAAGACGATGCAGACCAGGGCGACGATGAGCGCTTCCTCGATCAGCGTGCGCTTCAGCGTGTCGATGGCGCGGTGGATCAGGTCGGAGCGGTCGTAGACAGTTTCCACCGTCACGCCGGCGGGCAGGCCGGAGGACACTTCCTCGATCTTGGCCTTGAGGTTGTGGATGACCTCCAGCGCGTTCTGGCCGTAGCGCGCCATGGCGATGCCGGAGACCACCTCGCCCTCGC
>JAEHDO010000135.1 GCA_016880375.1 Betaproteobacteria bacterium
CCGAACAGGGCCGTGAAACGACTCCGCGCCAATGATAGTGCGGATACCCGTGCGAAAGTAGGTCATCGTCAGACTATCTACACCATCGAAGCCTCGGCCCCAAAGCCGGGGCTTCGGTCTTTGTGCGCTCAACCCGCGTCAGTGGAGTCCAACCTGCAGGCCCGGCCGCAACTCAAGCAGGCCACCCCCAGACTATCTACATAAGAAGCCCGTCTTCAATCAATGCCGGGCCTTTTTAATCGGCAGAAACCTTCAGGTATCATCAGAGGACTCTCCCGGAAAAGGCATCATGGATTGGCTGGCAACAACTCACGAGGCATTCATCCTTCTATTTACCGGGGATGCCGAACTCTGGCAGGTCATCTTCATCTCGCTCAGGGTTTCGCTACTGGCAATGCTGATTGCGGCCCCGACTGCCATTGCCTTTGGTTATTTCCTGGCCACCGCTTCGTTTCGGGGTCGCCGGATGTTGATCGTTCTTACACAAGGCCTGCTTGCCTCTCCGACCGTGGTGGTCGGCCTGCTTCTTTACCTTTTGCTATCGCGCCAGGGAATTTTCGGCTCGCTCAAGTTGCTGTTTACCCAGGAGGCAATGATCATCGGCCAGGTATTGATTGCATTGCCGGTGCTCGTGGCATTCACAATTTCTGCCGTACAGGGCGCGGATCCGCGCGCACGGGAAACCGCAATCAGCCTAGGGGCCTCGCGATTGCGCTCGGCGTGGACAACCTTGCTGGAGGTTCGCTTCGGCGTCATGGCTGCAGTGTTCAATGCCTTTGGGCGAATCATTTCTGAAATCGGCTGCTCACTCATGGTCGGCGGAAACATTGCCGGGGTCACGCGCAACATCCCGACGGCAATAGCCCTGGAAACAAGCAAGGGTGAGTTTGCTCAAGGCATCGCCCTTGGGTTTGTGCTGCTCGTGGTAGCCCTCAGTGTCAATTTCGCATTGGCATTTGCTCAAGGGGAAGGGGGAATGAAGTGAAAAATTCCCTGCTTGTGCTTGAGGGGATTCGCAAGTCATTCGGCGCGCGCCGCATACTCGATATAGCGAGGTTCGAACTGGCTGCTGGCGAGAGTTATGTGCTCACTGGCGAAAATGGCTCGGGGAAGACGACACTCCTGCGCGTTCTGGCAGGTTTGGATGACGCGGAGGCTGTCGCTTGCAGGTACGAGGGCAGATCTTTCGATCTCCACACCTATCCAAATTGGCTGCGGCATGACGTGATCTATGTTCACCAGCATCCGTATCTGTTCCGGGGCAGTATTGTCGACAACATCTCCTATGGACTGAAGGCGCGCGGCATGGCTGCATCCGCATGCGAACCATTGGTGCGTGACGCCATTGCATGGGCAGGCGTGGGCGATCTGCTCGACGTGCCGCCACATAGCTTGTCAGGCGGGGAAAAACAGCGGGTGGCACTGGCGCGCACCCGCGTTCTCCATCCGCGTCTATTCCTGCTGGATGAGCCGACAGCGAATCTGGATGCCGAGGCGCGTCAGCAAACCATGAAGCTCATACGGGATCTGTGCGATGCAAACAGCACGGTAGTGCTGGCGTGCCATGACCGCGAAATCATAGAGCTTCCGCATATGCATCGCCTGCACATGGAAAATGGGAGAATCAACGCCCAGGGCAGCCATGCGGTCGCCGGGTGACATGAAGGCGATATTGGCGCTGGGCCTGCTGTTTCTGTGTGTTTCGTCGAGGGCGGACGTTTTTGTTCGAGACGACATCATCAGCGACCCTGCCCCCGGCCTGATTACGGTCTGCCACGACAACGGCTGCATCAGCCTGACCCATGTGAGCCTGAAGCCGCAACAGTGGCAGGAACTGCTTGATTTGTTCCATCCCCTGGCGCGGAATGCGGAGGAGGAGCGCGTAAGACTGCGCCATGCGATTGCCCTCATGGAGAATTTCACGGGTGCCGTCATCGGTACCTGGCGTGACAAGGGAGGCACATTCAATGGCGGGGAAGGGCAGATGGACTGCATTGATGAATCCATCAACACCAGTCTGTATCTGACGATGTTCCAGAAGTACGGGCTGATGCGTTTGCATCGCGTCGAGGATCGGTCCACTCGCGGCTGGTTTGTCTTGGGTTGGCCGCATACGACGGCAGTGATCAGCGAGCTGGCGGCCCTGGGCGAGAAGGGCGTCGGCAGGCTGTGGGCCGTAGACTCCTGGTTTCTCGGCAACGGCGAGCCGCCCTTCATTCTGCCGCTGGAAACCTGGAAGTCCGGGTGGGAGCCAATCCGGTAAAATACCAAACTATGAAAACGACTTTTCTGGAGTTCGAGCAGCCGATTGCCGAACTGGAGGCGAAGATCGAGGAACTGCGCTACGTGCAGGATGACTCGGCTGTCGATATTTCCGAGGAAATCGGCCGGCTGGAAGCCAAGAGCCAGTCGCTGACCAAGGATATCTACGCCAAGCTGACGCCCTGGCAGATTGCCCAGGTGGCGCGACATCCCCAGCGGCCTTATACGCTCGAATATATCCAGCACATTTTCACCGATTTCGAGGAGTTGCACGGCGACCGCGCCTTTGCCGACGATAACGCCATCGTCGGCGGACTTGCACGCTTCAACGGCCAGTCGGTGATGGTGATCGGGCATCAGAAGGGCCGGGACACCAAGGAAAAAATCCAACGCAATTTCGGCATGCCTCGCCCCGAGGGTTACCGCAAGGCGCTGCGCCTGATGCGCCTTGCCGAGAAATTCGCCATCCCGGTGATCACCTTCGTCGATACGCCCGGCGCCTATCCGGGGATCGATGCGGAGGAGCGCGGTCAGTCCGAGGCCATCGGCCGCAATCTGTACGTCATGGCCGAACTGAAAGTGCCGCTCATCTGCACGGTGATCGGCGAGGGCGGTTCAGGCGGCGCCCTGGCCATCGCCGTCGGCGATGTCACCATGATGCTGCAGTACGCCACCTATTCGGTGATTTCGCCGGAAGGCTGCGCTTCCATTCTCTGGAAGAGCGCCGAGAAAGCGCCGGAGGCCGCCGAGACAATGGGCATCACCGCAACGCGCCTGAAGACGCTTGGCCTGGTGGACCGCGTCGTCAACGAACCACTAGGCGGCGCCCACCGCGATCACCGCGCCATGGCGCAGGCGCTAAAGAAGGCGCTGCAGGATGCCTTGCGCCAGGTGTCCGACCTTTCCCCCGCCGAGCTTGTCGAGCAGCGTTTCGAGCGCGTGCTCGCTTATGGCAAGTACAAGGAACAGCAGCCCGCCCGCTGAGTTGGCCGAGCGGGTCGCCGCTTGCCTGGCGCGGCATGTCCGCCGAGGCGAACGCCTGGTCGCCGCCCTCTCGGGCGGCATCGATTCGGTGGTACTGCTCCATCTGCTGCACGACCTCTCCCGCCAACATGGTTTTCGGCTGTCAGCCATCCATGTGAATCACGGACTCAGTCCGCACGCCGACGACTGGCAGTCATTCTGCCTGGGCCTGTGCCAGTCGCTCGGCATCCCGCTCGAGGTGGCGCATGTCGAAGTGCGGGATGTCGCCGCAGGGCTGGAAGCGGCGGCGCGCCAGGCCCGCTACGCAGCCTACGAGAGGGTGGATGCGGAGTGGCTCGTGCTGGCGCACCAGCGCGACGATCAGGCCGAGACCCTGCTCTTCAACCTGCTGCGCGGCGCCGGATTGGCGGGCGCCGCTGCCATGCCCGCCGTACGCAATTTTCCGGGCGGCTCGCGGCTGCGCATCCTGCGCCCTCTGCTTGAGTCATCGCGGGCCGAGGTTGAGCGCTACGCGCATGAGCGGCATCTTGCCTGGATCGAGGATGAGAGCAACCGGGATATCCGGCATGCGCGCAATTTCCTGCGTCGAACCATCCTGCCGCAGTTGCGCGAACGCTTTCCCGGCTGCAATGCCGCGCTGGCGCGGGCCGCGGCGCATTTCGCCGAAGGCGATGCGCTGCTGTCGCAGTTGGCCGAGATCGACGCCCGCACAACGCTGCGCGAAGAGCGCATCCTGGTTGCCGAACTGGGCCGGCTAGACGAGGCACGGGCGCGCAATCTGCTGCGCCATGCATTGAAGAGCGCCGGCATGACGATGCCGGACAGCGCGCGCCTGCATGAGGCGGTGCGCCAGGCCTGCCGCGCCGCCGCCGATCGCCAGGTGTGCATCGACTTGGGCCAATGCAAGTTGCACCGCTTTCGCGGCGAGCTATGGCTGGCACCGAAATCCTTTGCGCCTGCCGCGACGAACTGGCATGGAGAGGATGCACTCGCCTGGGGCCGTGGCACCTTGCGCTTCGATCGCACCCAGGGCGGAGGCATCGGCATGGAACGGCTGGAAGGCAAGGCAGTGAGGATTCTGCCGCGCAAGGGCGGCGAACGCTTCCGGCCGGACGCGCGGCGGCCGCGACGGGAACTGAAGAAGCTGTTGCAGGAGCACGGCGTGCCGCCCTGGCAGCGCGAGACCCTGCCGCTGCTGTGGTGCGGCGAGGAGCTGGTCTGGGTGCCCGACATCGGCATCGACTGCGCCTGGCAGTGCCGGGAAGGCGAGGCGGGCCTGCTGCCTGTCTGGATACAGAAGTAAAAGTCAGTCTGCGCAGGACGGCGAATCAGCGGTTGCCCGAGAGCAGTTGCGCCAGCTCCACGGCCGATTTAACGCCCATCTTCTCGAAAATGCGCGCGCGGTGCACTTCCACCGTGCGCATGGCGATATTGAGTTCATCGGCGATGACCTTGTTGTACTTGCCAGCAAGAATCCGCTCCATCACTTCGCGCTCGCGTGGGGTGAGTTGGTTCAGCCGCGCGGCGGCGACGGCGGCGTTGGGATCGGGCTCCTTGCGCGAGGCATCGAATTTCATGGCGCGGATGACGCGGTCCACCAGCTCATTGTCGTTGAAGGGCTTCTCGACGAAATCGAAGGCGCCCTTCTTTACGGCGGCCACGGCGAGCGGTATGTCGCCGTGGCCGCTCAGGAAAATCACAGGCAGCCGCGAGCCGCGCTCGCTCAGCAGATCGAAGAGCTGCAGGCCGCTCATGCCGCCCATGCGAACGTCGAGCACCAGGCAGCCGCGCAGGTCGTCGCACCAGTCAGCGAGAAAGGCTTCCGCCGAAGGCCAGGCACGAGAATCGACATGGCGCGAGCGAAACAGCCAGGTGAGGGCGTCGCGGATGGCCTCGTCGTCGTCGACGATATGGGCGATGGGGCTCATGCTGCTGGAAGCGTAAAGCGGAAGATGCTGCCGCCAGGCGGGTTGGCCTCGACCCACATGCGGCCCTTGTGGGATTCGACGATCGAACGGCAGATATTGAGCCCCATGCCCATGCCCTCGGGTTTTGTCGAGAAGAAGGGTTCGAACAGCCTCTCGGCGGCTTCCTGCGCGATACCGCTGCCGCGGTCGGCAACGCTCACCGTGATGCCTTCCTCGACGGCGTCGGTCCGGATCAGCAGTTCCCTATCTGCCATCGGGGTTGCCTGCATGGCATCGATGCCGTTGCGCATCAGGTTCAGCAACACCTGTTCGAGCATGACCCGGTCAGCGCGAACCGGCGGCAAGCCGCCGGACAGCTCGGCGGCGATTTTGACCCCGCGTTTGCGCGCATCGCCCTCGATCAGCCCGACGGCGTCCTCGACGATGATGTTGATCTCGCAAGGCGCGCGCTGTGGTTCGCTGCGGCGCACGAAGTCGTAGATTCGGCGGATGACGCGTCCGGCGCGTTGCGCCTGGCGGGCCAGCTTGCCGAGGGTCTCGCGCAGTTCGTCGCGCGGCAGGTCGCCGGCCTCGAGGCGGTTGAGGCAGCCGGTGGTGTAGCTGGAGATAGCCGACAGCGGCTGGTTGATCTCGTGGGCCAGGGTCGAGGCCATTTCGCCCATGGTGACCAGGCGTGCGGTGAACTGCAGCTTCTCCTGCTGCTGGCGCGCCAGTTCCTCGGCGCGCTTGCGCTCGGTGATGTCGACCACCGAGCCCATCCAGCCGGTGTGGCGTCCCTCGGCGTCGATCAGCGGCGCTTCGTAGATCAGGGCGTCGAAGCGCTCGCCGTTCTTGCGCTGGAAGCGCAGTTCGACACCCTCGTTGGGCGCCTGGCCGGCCAGCGATTTCTGATGCGCGGCCTGCGTCGCCTCGTGCTCCTCGGGCGCCCAGTAGGGCATCGGCGGCAGGCGATTCACCAGATCGGCGGCATTGAAGCCGGTCATGCGGCAGAAGGCCGGGTTAACGTAGATGATGCGGCCCTCGAGGTCGCGCGCACGCAGGCCGGTGAACAGGGAGTCCTCCATGGCCTTGCGGAAGGCGTATTCGTTGGAGAGGGCCTGCTCGGCGTCGAGGCGCTTCTGCATGTGCCGGCGCTGCGCCCACAGGCTGGCCACCACGCCGGCGCCGAGGGCTACGATGGCCAGTGCGAGCAGGTTGCGTGCGAGGTTGGTCTCCGCCTGATAGGCCGAGGCGACCAGCACCAAGCCGTGGCCGGGTGGATCGAAGGGAATGCGGTGGCGCAGCGTCTCTTCGCCGGCCTCGATGTTCGACTTCGAGCCGAGGATCAAGCCGTTCGCATCCACTACGCTGAGGCGGTATTTTTGGGCGAACCACCAAGGCACCTGGTCGGCCAACAGCTTGCGGATCGAATAGACTGCGACGAGCGAACCGATATGCATCCCTTCGCGGAAATGCGGCACGACGAGGTTGAAGAACCATTCACCGTCGATATCCTGGCTGGCGCTGAAAGTGGGCAGTCCGGTCGAGCGCGACAGGCGGAAGGCTTGGCGCACCGGCTCCGGACGCAGATCCTCGCCGACGACGGTCTCGCCGATTACCCCCGGGTCGCGTCGCAAGGGCAGGCCGTCCGCGTCGAGGATCTGCACATGCGCGATGCCCGGGTTGTTGAGCAGGAAGCTGCGGATGCGCGCGCCGAGATTTCCGCCCGGACCCTCCCCCGCGAAATAGTTCTGGCCGAGCTGCTGTAGATGTTCCTGACTGCGCGACAGGTTGAATTGCAGATTTTGCTCCACCCACAACGTGTCGCCGATCAGGCTGGCGCGCTGCTCTTCAAGTTCCTGCCGGTGCAGCAGCCAGAGCAGGGCGATCACCGCCAGCACGAACAGGCCGATGGCGATGCGCGGCGCAGCCCAGTACCAAGGTTGCAGTTTCGGCAGGCGTGGGGGAATGGTTTCCATGCGTGACGGAAAATCGTTGCCTGAGAACATGTTACATCATGCCAAGGGCTGAGGAGGGGTTGCGGATAACCACAATTGTTCAGGAGTGAGGCATTGCCCAGAATGCCAATCGCCAATACCCGCCGGCCGGTCCGGTAGCTATTCAAGGAGGAGATCATGAAACTGTATTCCCTGCTGCTTGGTGCCATCACCCTGGCTTTCTCGGCCGCGGTGCTCGCGCAGCAGCCTATCGTCATCAAGTTCAGCCATGTCGTGGCCAACGACACGCCGAAGGGCAAGGCGTCAGAATTCTTCGCCAAAAAGGCGGCCGAGCTGACCAAGGGCAAGGTCAAGGTCGAGGTTTACGCCAACAGCACGCTCTACAAGGACAAGGAAGAGATGGAGGCGTTGCAGCTCGGTGCCGTGCAGATGCTGGCGCCGTCGCTGGCCAAGTTCGGGCCACTTGGCGTGAAGGAGTTCGAGGTGTTCGACCTTCCTTACATTTTCGACGGCTACGATGGCCTGCGCAAGGTCACCCTCGGCCCCGTCGGCCAGCAGTTGCTCGGCAAGCTGGAGGCCAAGGGCATCAAGGGACTGACTTACTGGGACAACGGCTTCAAGTCTTTCTCGGCCAACACGCCGATCATGATGCCGGCCGATCTCAGGGGCAAGAAGCTGCGTATCCAGTCGTCCAAGGTGCTGGAGGAGCAGATTCGCACCCTCGGCGGCCTGCCGCAGGTGATGGCCTTCTCCGAGGTCTACCAGGCGCTGCAGACCGGCGTTGTCGACGGTACCGAGAATCCGATCTCCAACCTCTATACCCAGAAGATGCACGAGGTGCAGAAGCACCTGTCGCTGACCGAGCACGGCTATCTCGGCTATGCGGTGATCGTGAACAAGAAGTTCTGGGACGGCTTGCCGTCAGATATCCGCAAGCAGCTCGAAGACGCCATGGAGCAGGCGACACGCTACGCCAATCAGATCGCCAAGGTCGAAAACGAAACGGCGCTGGAGAATGTCAGAAAGAGCGGCAAGACCCAGATCCACGTCCAGACAGCAGCAGAGCGCCAGGCATTCAAGAAGGCCCTGATTCCTGTTCACCAGAAGATGGAGTCCCGCATCGGCAAGGAAGCCATAGAGGGAGTGTACAAGGCGACCGGTTTCGATCCCAAGAAGCTGTGAGCCTCCGGCTACGCCAGCCCCCGTGGCTGGCTTTTTTCTGGAAGGAGCAATCCGATGAAGGCGCTTGATCATCTCGAGGAATGGCTCATCACCTTCCTGATGGGTACGGCGACGCTGATCATCTTTGCCGCCGTGATGCACCGCTACGCCTCCGGCTGGGCGATTCCCGGCGTGCAGGACTGGCTGCTGGGCCTGAACTTCGGCTGGGCGCAGGAGCTGTGCATCATCATGTTCGTCTGGATGGCCAAGTTTGGCGCCGCCTACGGCGTGCGCACCGGCATCCACGTCGGCGTCGATGTGCTGATCAACCGGCTGCAGGACAGCAACCGCGCCAGGTTCATTGTCTTCGGCCTGCTGGCCGGGGCGACCTTCACCGGCATCGTCGGCACGCTTGGCGCCACCTTCGTCTGGGAGAACGGTGCGCACTATGCGGTCTTCCATTTCTTCGGCCTGAATACGGGCGATCTGCCTGAAGGCCCCACCACGCCAGATCTCGAATGGCCGACCTGGGTCGTTTACTCGGCGGTGCCGTTTGGCTCCTACCTGATGTGCTTCCGTTTCCTGCAGGTGACCGTCGGCTTCCTGCGCACGGGTGAGCTGCCGCACCACGACCACGGCCATGTCGATGGGATCGAGGAGCAGCCGCTCAGCGCGCCCGGCAACGAGGACAAGGTTTTCCGCATGGATGATGACCTGCATCCGCGCGAGACCGACGGGGAGGAACGGAAATGAACACTCTAGTCATCTTCACCCTGCTGGTCGTGCTCATGCTGACCGGCATGCCGATCTCGATCTCGCTCGGCCTGACGGTGCTCTCATTCCTCTTCTTCCTGACCCAGGTGCCGATCGAATCGGTGGCGCTGAAATTGTTCACCGGCATCGAGAAGTTCGAGATCATGGCCATCCCGTTCTTCATCCTCGCCGGCAACTTCCTCACCCACGGTGGGGTGGCGAAACGCATGATCCGTTTTGCCACTTCCATGGTAGGCCATTTCCATGGCGGCCTCGGTCTGGGCGGCGTGCTCGCCTGCGCCTTGTTCGCCGCGGTTTCCGGTTCCAGCCCGGCGACGGTGGTGGCAATCGGCTCGATCCTGCTGCCGGCGATGGTCAAGGCTGGCTTTCCGAAGCGCTTCGGCGCCGGCGTCATCACCACCTCGGGCGCGCTCGGCATCCTGATCCCGCCCTCGATCGTCATGGTGATGTACTCGGTGTCGACCAACACCTCGGTCGGCGCGCTGTTCATGGCCGGCGTCGTCCCCGGCATCATGCTGGCGGTGATGCTCGGCCTGACAACCTGGTACCGCGCCCGCAGCAACAACTACCCGCGCATGGCGAAGGCGAGTTGGGCCGAGCGGCTCAAGGCCTTGCGCGAGTCGATCTGGGGGCTGCTGCTGATCTTCATCGTCATGGGCGGCATCTACACCGGCCTGTTCACGCCGACCGAGGCGGCGGCGATGAGCGCGGTGTGGGCCTTCATCTGCGCCGTGTTCATCTACAAGGACCTCGGCATGAAGGACGTGCCGCGGGTGCTGCTGTCCTCGGCCAACATGAGCGCCATGCTGCTCTACATCATCACCAATGCGGTGCTGTTCTCCTTCCTCATGACCCACGAGAACATCCCGCAAGCGATGGCCGACGCCATGATCGGCACCGGTGTCGGCGTCATCGGCTTCCTGCTGATCGCCAACATCCTGCTGCTGGCCGCCGGCAACTTCATGGAGCCGTCCTCCATCGTGCTGATCCTGGCGCCGATCCTGTTTCCGATCGCCGTCAAGCTCGGCATCGATCCGGTGCACTTCGGCATACTCATGGTGGTGAACATGGAGGTCGGAATGTGCCACCCGCCGGTAGGACTCAACCTCTATGTCGCCTCCGGCATCACCAAGATGGGCATCACCGAGCTGACTGTCGCCACCTGGCCCTGGCTGCTCACCATGCTGGTGTTCCTCGTCATCGTCACCTACTGGCCGCCGCTGTCGCTGTGGCTGCCGCGACAGCTTGGCATGATCGCGGGCGGGTGACAGCAACCAGCCGTCGAACGAACCCGGCTGCGGCCGGGTTTTTTCGGGCTGTGATAAGCTCGAACCATGCTGGAAACCGCCCTCAACCCCACCTTCTGGGTCTCCGTTTTACAAATCATCGCCATCGACATCCTGCTCGGCGGTGACAATGCCATAGTCATCGCGCTGGCCTGCCGGCGCCTGCCGGAACAACAGCGCCGGCAGGGCATTTTCTGGGGCGTGGTGGGCGCCATCGCCCTGCGCGTGATCCTGATCTTCTTCGCCCTGCAACTGCTGGCGATACCCTTCCTGAAGATCGTCGGCGGCCTGCTGCTGCTGTGGATCGGCATCAAGCTGCTGCAGCCGGAGGAGGAGGAAGGGCATGGCAACATTGAGGGCAGCACGCATCTGCTCGGGGCAATCCGCACCATCATCATCGCCGACGCCGTAATGAGCCTGGACAATGTCATCGCCGTGGCCGCCGCAGCCAAGGGCGATCTCGGCTTGGTGATCTTCGGCATCCTGTTCAGCATCCCGATCGTGGTCTGGGGCAGCAAGTTCGTGCTCAAGCTTATGGACCGCCTGCCCGTCGTGATCACCTTCGGCGGGGCGCTGCTCGGCTGGATTGCCGGCGACATGCTGCTCGGAGACGCGGTGGTGAAGCCCTATCTCGAAGGCCAGCCTGTCTGGCTGAAGTACG
>JAEHDO010000136.1 GCA_016880375.1 Betaproteobacteria bacterium
ACGATGAGGAAGCCCAGCGCCCCGCCCGGCAGCTTGTCGAACAGGTGCTCGACCCACTTCTGGCCGTCGGCGGCGTTGAAGGTGAAGGAGAACACCGTCGAGCCGATGAGGATGAAGAGCACGAAACAGGAGAGTTTCGTGGTGTTGTCCAGCGCCTGCTTGAGCAGATCCATGGAAAGCTTGCGCCGGGCCAGCGCCATGGCGAAGGCGCCGAGCGCGCCCATGGCGCCGCCCTCGGTCGGTGTCGCCAGTCCGAGGAAGATCGTGCCCAGCACCAGGAAGATCAGGATCAGCGGCGGGATCAGGACGAAGGTGACCCGTTCGGAGAGCTTCGACAGCAGGTGCATTCTGGTGAAGTGATTGAGCAGGGCCAGGCCGAGCGCCGTGAAGGAGGAGACGGTCATCGACAGGATGACGATCTCGTCGCCCGGCGCAGGGTTCTCCCGTCCGGTCCACGACTGGATGATTCCGTTGTGGAATTGCGACCAGGCGATGCCCGCGGTCGCGGCCACGGCCATCAGCACCAGCAGCGACTTGTGGCCGCTGGCGCCATTGGCCTCCTTGTAGATGCGCGCTTCCGGCGGCAGCGCCGGCACCCAGCCCGGCCGCACGAAGGCGATGATGATGACAAAGATGGCATAAAGCCCGACCAGCAGCAGGCCCGGCACCAGGCCGCCGGCGTACATGTCGCCGACCGAGCGGCCGAGCTGGTCGGCCATGACGATCAGCACCAGCGAGGGCGGGATGGCCTGGGCCAGCGTGCCCGAGGCGGTGATGACGCCGGTGGCGATGGTGCGGTTGTAGCCGTAGCGCAGCATGATGGGCAGCGAGATCAGGCCCATCGAGATCACCGCCGCGGCGACCACGCCGGTGGTCGCCGCCAGCAGGGCGCCGACGAAGATCACCGCCAGTGCCAATCCGCCGCGCAGGGGCCCGAACACCTGGCCGATGGTCTCCAGCAGGTCCTCGGCCATGCCGCTGCGCTCGAGGATGATGCCCATGAAGGTGAAGAAGGGGATGGCCAGCAGCGTGTCGTTCTGCATGATGCCGAAGATGCGCAGCGGCAGCGCCTGGAACAGGTTGGGCGGAAACATGTCCGCTTCCATGCCGAGGAAGCCGAAGAACAGGCCGGTGGCGGCCAGCGAGAAGGCCACCGGGAAGCCGGTGAGCAGGAACAGCAGCAGGCCGCTGAATAGCAGCGGCGTGAAGTTCTGCGCGATGAAGGCCATCATCGGACTTCCTCCTGAACGTGCCTGGCGTGCTCCTCGATCTCGCGCGCCAGTTCGTCCTCGATGCCGGCTTCCCCGCCATGGCCGAGCGGATCGGCAGCGGCGCCGCGCAGGAAGGCGAAGCGCTTGATCAGCTCGGAGGCCGCCTGCAGCAGCAGCAGCGCCATGCCGGCCGGGATCATCAGCATGACCGGCCAGCGGATCAGCCCGCCGGCGTTCTGCGACATCTCCCCGCTGACCCAGGCATTGACGAACAGCGGCCAGGACAGCTTGATCAGCAGGATGCACAGCGGGCCGAGGAAAACGATGATGCCGACGATGTCGATCCAGTTCCTCATCCTCGGCGACAGATGGCTGGAGATGAAGTCGATGCGCACATGGGCGTTCCTCAGGAAGGCGTAGCCGGCGCCGAGCAGGAACACTGCCGAGAAGAGATACCACTGGATTTCCAGCAGGGCATTCGAACTCGTGTTGAAAGTCTTGCGTACGATGGCGTTGCCGGCGGAAATCAGCACGGCGGCCAGCACCAGCCAGATGACGGTACGGCCGACTCGTTCGCTGAAGGCGTCGATCAGCCGGGAGGTTTTGAGCAGAGCGTTCATGGGTTCTCCTGTGGAGGTCTCGGCGACCCCTTGTTGCATGGACACCGTCGTTCCTGGCGGCCCGGGTGAAGCGGCGTAAGAGTAATCCGGATGGCCTGCCGTTTCCAGTCGTATTTACCCCGACTGGCGCAAAATGCAGGTAAACCCTAACATGGCGACCTTCGTGCATTCGCCTTCGCCAATTCCGTGAATCCCACCCGCCTTTGCCTCGTCCGTCATGGCGAGACCGCCTGGAACGCCGAACGCCGCATCCAGGGCCAGCTCGATGTGTCGCTTTCCGCCGTCGGCCACGCCCAGGCGCGCGCCACCGCCAACTGGCTAGTTCGGGAAGATTTCTCCGCGATTTATTCGAGCGACCTGTCACGCGCGCTGCATACGGCGGAAGCGGCGGCGCACCTGCTCAAGCTGCCGATCGGGCGACAGGCCGCCTTGCGCGAGCGCCACTACGGCGTGCTGCAGACGCTGACTTATGCGGAATTCGAACGGCGCCATCCGGAGGCGTATGCGCGCTTCCTGGCGCGCGAGGAAACCTTTGCCCTGCCGGGCGGCGGCGAGAGCCTGCTGCAGTTCGCCGATCGCGTGAATCGCTGCATCGACGCCATCGTTGCGGCGCACACGGGCGGACAGGTCCTGATCGTGACTCACGGCGGCGTGCTCGACGTCCTGCATCGCCGCGCCTGCGGCAAGCCGCTTTCCCTGCCGCGCGACTTCGACATCCCCAACGCCGGCCTGAACTGGCTGGAAGTCGACCGCGGCCGCTGGTCGATTCTCTCCTGGGCCGAGCGCGGCCACCTTGCCGAGACGCTCGATGAGCTCCCCGGCTGAACAGGATGCCGCACAGCGCCTGCTGCGCGTGACCGGGTTGCTGGTGCAGGAAACCCATCCCGGC
>JAEHDO010000137.1 GCA_016880375.1 Betaproteobacteria bacterium
GCCTCCTCGAAGCGCTTGTAGATGTCCCAGATCTCGCCGTGGATGTAGTTGTAGCCGCGCTGGCAACCCATGGCGTAGCCGGCGATGATCATGCCCTCGATCACCATGTGCGGGTTCCAGCGCAGGAGGTCGCGATCCTTGAAGGTGCCCGGCTCGCCCTCGTCGGAGTTGCAGACGACGTACTTGGCGCCGGGGAACTGGCGCGGCATGAAGCTCCACTTGAGGCCGGTCGGGAAGCCGGCGCCGCCGCGGCCGCGCAGGGAGGATTTCTTCAGCTCGGCAACGATGTTTTCCGGCGGGATGTTCTCGTCGATGATCTTCTTCAGCGCGATGTAGCCGCCGCGCCTGACGTACTCGGCGAGGCGCCAGCTGCGCTCGCCCTCTGCCGGGTCGAGGATGAAGCCGAGGGCGCCCATTATTTGCATTCCCCCAGCAGCCGGTCGATCTGCTCGGGCTGCATGAAGCTGCACATGCGCACGTTGTTCACCAGCATCACCGGCGCGTCGCCGCAGGCGCCCATGCACTCCCCTTCCTTGAGGGTGAAGCGGCCGTCGGCGGTGGTCTCGTTGAAGCCGACGCCGAGCTTCTGCTTCAGGTAGTCGGCGGCATGCACGCCGCCGGACAGCGCGCACGGCAAGTTGGTGCACACCGTGATTTTGTATTTGCCGACCGGAGCGAGGTCGTACATGTTGTAGAAGCTCGCCACCTCGTAGACCGCCACCGGCGCCATGCCGAGATAGCCGGCAACGGCCTCGATGGTCTTGTTGGACAGCCAGCCCTGCTCCATCTGGGCGATGGCCAGCGCCGCCATCACCGCCGACTGCTTCTGCTCGGCAGGGTACTTGGCGATTTCGCGGTCGATTTTCTGCAGTGCGTCCTGGCTCAGCATGGTGTTATCTATCCGTGTCGCCCAGCACCAGATCGATGGTGCCGATGATGGCCGTGGCATCGGCGATCATGTGGCCCTTCGCCAACTCGTCGGTGGCCGCCAGGTGCGGGAAGCCCGGCGAGCGCAGCTTGATGCGGTAGGGCTTGTTGCCGCCATCGGAGATGGCGTAGACGCCGAACTCGCCCTTCGGGTGCTCGATGGCGGCATAGGCCTCGCCCGGCGGCACGTGCATGCCCTCGGTGAACAGCTTGAAGTGATGGATCAGGTCTTCCATGCCGGCCTTCATCTTCTCGCGCGGCGGCGGCGCCACCTTGTGGTTGTCGGTGATCACCGGGCCGGCGCCTTTTGCGGAATCGTTGCGCAGCCAGTCGATGCATTGCCTGACAATGCGGTTGGCCTGGCGCATCTCTTCGATGCGCACCAGGTAACGGTCGTAGCAGTCGCCGTTCACACCCACAGGCACGTCGAATTCCATGCGGTCGTACACCTCATAGGGCTGTTTTTTGCGCAGATCCCACTCGACGCCGGAGCCGCGCAGCATGGGGCCGGTGAAGCCGAGCTGCAGGGCCCGCTCCGGCGAAACCACGCCGACGCCGACGGTGCGCTGCTTCCAGATGCGGTTGTCGGTCAGCAGGGTCTCGTACTCGTCGACATAGGTCGGGAAGCGGTTGGTGAAATCCTCGAGGAAGTCGAGCAGCGAGCCCTGGCGGGCCTCGTTCAGCCGCCGCACGGTCTCGGCGTTCTTGAACTTGTTGACCTCGTACTGCGGCATGCGGTCGGGCAGGTCCCGATAGACGCCGCCCGGCCGGTAGTAGGCGGCATGCAGGCGGGCGCCGGAGACAGCTTCGTACACATCCATCAGGTCTTCGCGCTCGCGGAAGGTGTACAGCACCATGGTCATGGCACCGATGTCGAGGGCATGGGTGCCGATGTTGAGCAGGTGGTTGAGGATGCGTGTCACCTCGTCCATCATGACGCGGATGTACTGGGCGCGAAGCGGCACCTCGACGCCGAGCAGCTTCTCCACCGCCATGACGTAGGCGTGCTCGTTGCACATCATGGAGACGTAGTCGAGACGATCGAGGTAGGGAACGGTCTGCAGCCAGGTCTTCGTCTCGGCCAGCTTCTCGGTACCCCGATGCAGCAGGCCAATGTGCGGGTCGGCGCGGACGATCACTTCGCCGTCGAGTTCGAGCACCAGGCGCAGCACGCCGTGCGCCGCCGGATGCTGCGGGCCAAAATTGATCGTGTAATTGCGGATTTCGGCCATTATTCGACCACCCGATCAAAGCCAAAGTCGGCCGCACAGCTGCGGCGCAGATCAATTTCGGCGCAGGCTAACGTCGGCGCAGCCGACGTCAAGCGCGCAGCGCGGCCGCAGCCAATAATTATCGTGTTGTTTCTGATCTCAGCCACGGCCAGCATCTCCGTAGCTGTCTTCGCGGATGATCCGTGGCGTAACCTCGCGCGGCTCGATGCTCACCGGCTGGTAGACGACGCGGCGCTGCTCGGGGTCGTAGCGCATTTCGACGTGGCCGGAGATCGGGAAATCCTTGCGGAAGGGATGGCCGACGAAGCCGTAGTCGGTGAGAATGCGCCGCAGATCGGGATGGCCCTCGAAATGGATACCGTAGAGGTCGAAGGCCTCACGCTCGTACCAGTTGGCGCCGTTCCAGAGGTTGACCACCGACGGGAGGACGGGGAACCCGTCGTCCGGCGCGAAGACGCGCAGGCGCAGGCGCCAGTTCTTGGATATCGAAGTCAGATGGCACACCGCGGCAAAGCGCGGGCCCTCCCAGGCACCGTCGCCCCAGGCTGAGTAGTCGACGCCGGTCAGGTCCATCAACTGCTCGAAGCGCAGGTCGGGATGGTCGCGCAGGATGCGCGCGACCTCGAGGTAGTGCGCAGCAGCCACCTCGAGGGTGACTTCGCCGAGGGCCGTCTTGAGTCCGACGATGCGGTCGCCGAGGACGTTCTGCAGATTCTGGCAAAGCAATTCGAGCCTGGCGCTCATATCAGTTCAATAAGTCTCGGTTTCAGCGCGCGATGGTACTGGTGCGCTTGATCTTGTTCTGCAACTGGATAAGCCCGTAGAGCAATGCTTCCGCTGTCGGCGGACAGCCCGGCACATACACGTCCACCGGCACGATGCGATCGCAGCCGCGCACGACCGAGTAGGAATAATGGTAGTAGCCGCCGCCGTTGGCGCAGGAACCCATCGACACCACCCAGCGCGGTTCGGCCATCTGGTCGTACACCTTGCGCAGGGCCGGCGCCATCTTGTTGGTGAGCGTGCCGGCGACGATCATGACGTCGGACTGGCGCGGGCTGGGGCGGAAGACGATGCCGAAGCGGTCGAGGTCGTAGCGTGCGCAGCCGGCGTGGATCATCTCGACGGCACAGCAGGCCAGGCCGAAGGTCATCGGCCACATCGAGCCGGTGCGCGTCCAGTTGATGACCGTATCGAGGGTGGTGGTGACGAAGCCTTTTTCCAATACGCCTTCGATGCTCATGGCCCGCTCACTCCCAGTCCAGCGCGCCCTTGGCCCAGGCGTAGACGTAGCCGATGGCCAGGATGCCGATGAAGATCATCATCTCGAAGAAGCCGAACAGCCGCATGCTGTCGGAGGCGACGATGTCCTTGAAGATCACCGCCCAGGGAAAGAGGAAGGCGATTTCCAGGTCGAACAGGATGAAGATGATGGCGATCAGGTAAAAGCGCACGTCAAACTTCATGCGCGCGTCTTCGAAGGCCTCGAAGCCGCATTCGAAGGGGGATAGCTTTTCGCTGTCTGGACGGTTCGGGGCAACGAGCCAGCCGAGGAGGATGGGGGCACACCCGAAGGCCAGGCCGACGAGGATGAAAACGAGGACAGGAAAGTAGTTTTCCAACATAGTCTGCGCGGAAGGTCTTTCCAACCATTCCGCCAAGCCCTTCGTGTTCCTGCTGCAAACAAACCCGCACAAGGCGGGCCTCAGGGGATTTAGTTCGGGCATAACGCCTGCTCACGCGTGCATTAGCCTTCACTGAAACTTCGCTTTCTGGTGCCGACGGTGAGACTCGAACTCACACAGCTTTCGCCACTACCCCCTCAAGATAGCGTGTCTACCAATTTCACCACGTCGGCATTCGGTCCGTAGTTCCGCCATCCAACTCGTGGCGGAGCCACCGATTCTTATGGCGACGAAAAAAGAAATTATACCTTCTTTTTGCGCCGCAACATCACTTCTTACTTCGGTATTTCCTTGGCCTTCGAGTCAGCTCCCGCCGTCGGCTGCGCCGGCACCTGCTCGACTGGCGCAGCAGGTTGGGTCTGGACCTGTTCCATGACGCTGGCCGGAGCCTGCGGGCGATTGGTCGCGATATAGCTCAAGGCCAGGCTGGTCATGAAGAACACTGTCGCCAGGACTGCCGTCGTACGGCTGAGAAAATTGGCCGAGCCGGTGGCACCGAACAGGCTGCCGGAAGCGCCGCCGCCGAATGCCGCGCCCATATCGGCACCCTTGCCATGCTGCAGCAGGACCAGGCCGATGACGGTGGCGCCCACCAGGATGTGCACCGTGAGGATCAGGGGAAAAAGAATGCCGTCCATGGACAATCCGATCGTTAAGTTAGCTTGCCGCCTGGCAGATCGCCAGGAAGTCCTGCGCCACAAGTGAGGCGCCGCCGATCAGGCCGCCGTCGATGTCGGCCATGCCGAACAGCTCGGCGGCATTCTGCGGCTTGACGCTGCCGCCGTAGAGAATCTGCAGCCGCTGCGCCAGGGTCGCATCGCTCTTCGCCAAGCGCTGGCGGATAAAGGCATGTACGTCCTGAGCCTGCTGCTGCGTGGCCGTGCGCCCGGTGCCGATGGCCCAGACCGGTTCATAGGCAATGACCGCGTTGGCAAAGCCTTTCATGCCGGCCACCTGGGTCACTGCATCGAGTTGGGCAGCGATGACTTGCTCGGTGACATTACCCTCCCGCTGTTCGAGCGTTTCGCCAAGGCAGAGAATCGGCGTCAGCCCACCCTGCACCGCCGCGACGAACTTCGCCGCAACTGCATCGTTGCTCTCGCCGTACAGGCTGCGCCGCTCGGAATGGCCAACGATGGCGTAGCGGCAGCCGAAATCGGCCAGCATGGCTGCGCTGACTTCGCCGGTATAGGCGCCCTGGGCATGCTCCGACAGGGTTTGCGCGCCCCAGGCGATTGCCGTACCTTTCAGCAGTTCCTGCGTCTGGGCCAGGTAGGGAAAGGGCACGCAGACGGCGCAATCGGCCTTGCCGCTCTTGCCGATGGCCTGCACGAGGCTTTGCAGCAGATCGCGATTGCGCGCGAGGCCGCCGTGCATCTTCCAGTTGCCCGCCACCAGTTTGCGCCGCATGATTTCCTGCCGTTCCCGGTCTGTCAAAAGCCTGAGATTTTAACGTCTGGGCACTTGGCGGTCAAATGAAACACCGTTCAGGCCGTTGCAGGCGGCACGCGTAGCCAGAAGGTGACCGGGCCGTCATTGGTCAGGCTGACCTGCATGTCGTCGCCGAAACGCCCGCTTGCGCTGCCGGGGTGGGTTTCGGCCGCGCGCGACACCAGGAAGTCGAAGAGCCGCCGGCCCTCTTCGGGCGGTGCTGCAGGGGTAAAACTCGGGCGGTTGCCGCTGTTGGTATCGGCGGCAAGCGTGAATTGCGGCACCAGCAGGAGGCCGCCGCCGATGTCGTGCAAACTCAGGTTCATCTTGCCCAGCGCATCGGAAAAGACCCGGTAATTGAGCAGGCGCTCGAGCAGCCGTGCGGCGCTCGCTTCGTCGTCGCCTCGCTCGGCGCAGACCAGCACCAGTAGGCCGCGCCCGATGGCACCGACTGTCTCGCCGCCGATATCGACCCGCGCAGAGGAAACGCGCTGCAACAGGCCGATCACGCCGCCACGCGCTGCACGACGTCTGCGATGCCTTTCGCCAGGGTAGCCACCTGCTGCGCCTCACGGCCCTCTACCATCACGCGCAGCAACGGTTCGGTGCCGGAGGCGCGCAACAGCACCCGGCCGCTGTCACCGAGTTCCTTTTCTGCGGCGATGCGCGCCGACTCGATCTCGGGGCGTTTTTGCCAGTCGAAGCCGCTGGGCAGCCTTACATTCACCAGTGTCTGCGGATAGAGCGTCAGGTCGGCGCATGCCTGTTCGAGGGCGGCATGCTGCAGTTGCAGCGCCACCAGCACCTGCAAGGCCGAGACGATGCCATCGCCGGTGGTATGGCGGTCGAGGCAGATGATGTGGCCGGAGTTTTCGCCGCCCAGCTTCCAGCCGCGTTCGATAAGCGTCTCCAAAACATAGCGGTCGCCGACCTTGGCGCGCACGACGGGAACACCGAGTTTCGCCAGGGCATGCTCCATGCCCAGATTGGTCATAAGCGTGCCCACCACCCCGGCAAGGCCCCCGTTCGCCAGGCGCTGGCGGGCGATGACATACAGCATCTGGTCGCCGTCGTAGAGACGGCCCTTCGCGTCGACCATCATGACACGGTCGCCGTCGCCGTCGAGCGCGATGCCGAGGTCGGCGCCCCGTGCCACCACCGCCTGCTGCAGGGATTGCGGCGAGGTTGCTCCCACCTTGTCGTTGATGTTGAGACCATTCGGCTCGGCACCAATGGCATGCACCTCGGCGCCGAGCTCATGGAACACCTTCGGCGCAATGTGGTAGGCCGCGCCGTGAGCGCAGTCGACCACGATCTTCATGCCGCGCAAGTCGAGTTCGGCCGGAAAGGTGCTCTTGCAGAACTCGATGTAGCGGCCGGCGGCATCGTCGACGCGGCGCGCCTTGCCAAGCCGGGCAGGGGCGGCACAGCCCATCGGCTGCTCCAGCCGCGACTCGATCTCGGCCTCTACCGCATCGGGCAACTTGGTGCCGCCGGCGGAGAAGAACTTGATGCCATTGTCGGGATAGGGGTTGTGCGAGGCCGAGATGACCACGCCGGCCTGCAGGCGCAGGGCGCGGGTCAGGTAGGCAATGGCCGGCGTCGGCAGCGGGCCGGTCAGCATGACGTCTACGCCTGCCGCAGCGAATCCGGCCTCCAGCGCCGCCTCCAGCATGTAGCCGGAGATGCGCGTGTCCTTGCCGATCAGCACCGCCGGGTGCTCGCCCGCAGGCAGATGTTCGCGTGCCACCAGGGTGGTGCCGGCAGCGTAGCCCAAGCGCATGACGAACTCCGGCGTGATGGGCGCCTCGCCCACCGTGCCGCGCACGCCATCCGTGCCGAAATATTTGCGTCCCATGCCTACTCCTGATTATCGACGGCCGCCAGCACGGCCAGGGCATCCTTCGTCGCCGCAACGTCATGCACGCGCAGGATTCTAGCCCCATTCCGCGCAGCGAGGAGCGCCGCCGCCACGCTCGCCGTGTCGCGCAGGCTGACTTTCCTGCCGGTTATTTCGCCGAGCATGGACTTGCGCGACAGGCCCGCCAAAACGCAGGCGCCCAGATCGCAAAAGCGATCGAGCTGCCGCAGCAGGGCCAGGTTGTGGGCCAGCCGTTTGCCGAAGCCGAAGCCGGGATCGACGATGATGCGCTCCGTAGGTATGCCTGCCGCCTGCGCCGCGGCAACGCGCTGGGCAAGAAAGTCGTGCACTTCCGCCACCACGTCACCGTAGCGCGGATCGTCCTGCATGGTGCCCGGCTCGCCCTGCATGTGCATCAGGCACACGGCCGCCCCCGATTCTGCCGCCGCCTCCAGCGCCCCCGGCGCCCGCAGGGCGCCGATATCATTGATGATGGTGGTCCCGGCAGCCACGGCTCGGCGCATCACTTCGGGCTTCATCGTGTCGACCGATATCGTGATGCCGTCGCCGGCCAGCGCCTCGATCACAGGCAGGACGCGGCGCAACTCCTCTGCAGCAGATACGGCTTGCGCGCCCGGGCGCGAGGACTCGCCGCCGATATCGAGGATGTCGGCGCCCTCCTCCACCAGCTGCCTGCCGTGCGCGACAGCCCGCGCCGTATCGAAATGGCAGCCGCCATCCGAAAATGAATCCGGCGTGACATTGACGATGCCCATGACAAGGGGACGCTCTAGGGACAGGCGGAAATTGCCGCAAGCGAGGTATGCCGCCATGAAAAAGCCGGATCAGTTGCCCGATCCGGCACCTTGCATGTCAGGCCGGGTTACGCCGGCGCAGCCGCGTTCGCAGCGCCCGGCGAATTATCTGCCGGCGTGCTGGCCGGCGGCGCGCTGCGCTTGGGCTCGCGCGGCGGCTTGCCAGCCATGATGTCGTTGAGCTGGTCGGCATCCAGCGTCTCCCACTCCAGCAAGGCCTGGGTCATGGTTTCAACCTTATCGCGGTTCTCCTCGATCAGGCGCCGCGCCAGGGCGTACTGCTGGTCGATGATGCGGCGGATCTCGGCGTCGACCTGCTGCATGGTCGCTTCCGACACGTTCTTGTGGGTGGTGATGGATCGCCCGAGGAAGACCTCACCCTCGTTCTCGCCATAGACCATCGGGCCGAGGGCATCGGACATGCCCCACTGCGTCACCATGCGACGGGCAATTTCGGTGGCCCGCTCGAAATCGTTGGAGGCGCCGGTCGTCATCTGGTTCATGAAAATCTCCTCGGCAATGCGTCCGCCGAAGAGCACGGCGATGGTGTTGAGCAGGCGCTCGCGATCCTGGCTGTAGCGGTCAGCCTCCGGCAACTGCATGGTGACGCCGAGGGCGCGGCCACGCGGAATGATGGTGACCTTGTGCACCGGATCGGTCTTCGGCAGCAGCTTGGCGACCACCACGTGGCCCGACTCGTGATAGGCGGTGTTCCTGCGCTCCTCCTCCGGCATGACCATGGAACGGCGCTCGGCGCCCATCATGATCTTGTCCTTGGCGCGCTCGAAGTCTTCCATGTCGACCAGGCGCTTGTTGCCGCGCGCGGCGAACAGCGCCGCCTCGTTCACGAGATTGGCCAGATCGGCGCCGGAGAAGCCCGGCGTGCCGCGGGCGATGATGTCGGCCTTGACGTCGGGGGCAATCGGCACCTTGCGCATGTGCACCATGAGGATCTGCTCGCGGCCGCGGATATCGGGCAGCGGCACCACCACCTGGCGGTCGAAACGACCCGGCCGCAGCAGTGCCGGGTCGAGCACGTCGGGCCGGTTGGTGGCGGCAATGACGATGACGCCCGCCGTGCCCTCGAAGCCGTCCATCTCGACCAGCAACTGGTTCAGCGTCTGCTCGCGCTCGTCGTTGCCGCCTCCCAGCCCGGCGCCGCGCTGGCGCCCGACGGCGTCAATCTCGTCGATGAAGATGATGCAGGGCGCGCTCTTCTTGGCCTGTTCGAACATGTCGCGCACCCGCGCGGCACCGACGCCGACGAACATTTCGACGAAATCGGAACCGGAAATGCTGTAGAAGGGCACCTTGGCCTCGCCGGCGATGGCCTTGGCCAGCAGCGTCTTGCCGGTGCCGGGGGAGCCGACCATCAGCACGCCGCGCGGAATGCGCCCGCCCAGCTTCTGGAATTTGCCGGGGTCGCGCAGGAATTCGACCAGTTCGGCGACTTCCTCCTTGGCCTCGTCGCAGCCGGCGACGTCGGCGAAGGTGATGGTGTTGGTCGATTCATCAAGAATGCGCGCGCGCGACTTGCCGAAAGAGAAGGCGCCCCCCTTGCCACCGCCCTGCATCTGGCGCATGAAGAAGATCCAGACGCCGATCAGCAGCAGCATCGGGAACCAGGAAACGAACAGGTTCATGAGGAAGGACTGCTCTTCGTCGGGCTTGGCCACGACCTTGACGTTATTCTTGAGCAGGTCGCTCACCATCCACAGGTCGGCCGGGGCGTAGGAGATGATCCTCTTGCCTTCATTGGTGGTCGCCTCGAGCGTGCGCCCCTGGATCACCACCTTGGCGATGCGCCCGGCTTTCACCTCGTCGAGGAACTGGGAGTATTCAAGCGTGTTCTGCGCCACCTGGCGCGTGCCGAACTGGTTGAAAACGGTCATCAGCACGACGCCGATCACCAGCCAGATTGCAAGATTCTTGAAAAGATTGTTCAAACGACTCCTCTATGGCCCGTCAGGGGCCAGACATACAATACGACCGATGCATTCTAAGACCGTTCCCTGCCCGGTGCAAACCGGAGCAAGGCCGGGATTACCCCTCCCGTGAATGGGGCCGGCAGCCCAGGCCAAGCAGATACACCTCACTGCTCCGGTCACGAGAGGATTTCGGCTTGCGCACGACCACTTTGTCGAAGGCCGCGAGCATCTTCTTGCGAACCGCATCGAAACCCGCACCCTGGAAAATCTTGACCAGAAAATTGCCCCCCGGTTTCAAGTGCCGTACGGCGAATTCCAGCGCCAGTTCGGCCAGATGCACTGAACGGGCCTGATCCGAAACGGCGATACCGCTAATGTTGGGGGCCATGTCGGAAATCACAAGGTCAACCGGCTGGCCGTCGAGCCGCAAAGTCAGTTCCGCCAGCACGGCATCCTCGCGAAAGTCTCCCTGGGCGAATTCCACCCCGGCCACCGGCGCCATCTCCAGCAGGTCGAGGGCCAGTATCCGGCCGCGCCCGCCGATTCGCTCCGCTGCCACCTGTGACCAGCTGCCGGGTGCGGCGCCCAGATCCACCACCCGCATGCCCGGCTTGAGCAGATGGTCCTTGTCGTCGATTTCCATCAGTTTGAAGGCGGCGCGCGAACGCCAGCCTTCCATCTTCGCCCGCTGGACGTAGTGGTCGGTGACATGCTCGCGCATCCAGGCCTTGCTGGTCTTGTGCTTCTTCACCGCGTAAAATTCGCCAATGATGATCGAAATGACTTCCTTGCAACGCCGCGCCCTGCGCGCCCGCGCCCACAGCCTGCTCCCCGTCGCCAGCATCAGCCAGAACGGGCTCAGTGATGCCGTACTGGCCGAAATCGACCGCGGCCTGAAGGCGCACGAACTCATCAAGGTGCGCGTCTATGGCGTCGAACGAGGCGAGCGCGAGGCGTTGCTCGCCGCGATCTGCAGCCGCCTGGAGGCCGCCCCCGTTCAGCACATCGGCAACATCCTGGTGGTCTATCGCGCCAACCCTGAGGTGCCGGCGAAATCTGCAAAACCGGCTAAAAACACCGCTTCGCGCGCCAAACCGAAATCTCCCGCCCGTACGGCTTCGCCGCGACAGCGCCTGAAAAAATAGTTCAGCGCTCCCGTCCCTGCAACAGCACCAGGGCCGCACCCAGCAGGCTTTGCAGCACGTAGAGGCCGCCGGCGACGCCATGCCATGCGGCGAAACGGCTTTTTACCGCGCTGTCCATGACGCTGTGAGGCCAGGCTTGGGCTTTCAACTGGGCGAGGACCGGCTGGATGCCGAAATGGCCCACGAGTGTCAGCACCAGCATCGCCAGCACCAGCCAGAACGCCCCGGACCTGAACACGGCCTTGCCTCGTCGCAGCGAAAGATATGCCAGCAAATAGGCTGCGCAGGCGATGCCCACCCCGGCGATGAGGCCGAAGAGGTTGCCCGCCACTTCACCGGCGAGGACACGGTCCTTCAGCGAGGCAAACAGCGCAGGAGCGGCTATGAAACCGATGGCCCAAAGCCCGCCGACCCACAGGGTAACGGCAAGGGAAAAGAAGCTTTCCGACAAGCGGCGCACGAATGCCTGCATCTGGGTCCGGGGTACGGGAAACGTCAGAGGTAACGGACGTCGAGGACTTCGTACTCGCGCGTACCGCCCGGCGCCTTGACCTCGGCGATGTCGCCGGCGTACTTGCCGATCAGGGCACGCGCGATGGGCGAGGAGATGGAGATCTTGTTGTTCTTCAGGTCGGCCTCGTCTTCGCCGACGATCTGGTAAGTGACCTTGTTGCCGCTTTCCTGGTCTTCCAGGTCGACCGTGGCGCCGAAGACGCAACGGCCGTCGGCATCCAGCAACTGGGGGTCGATGATCTGCGCATTGCCCAGCTTGCCCTCGATTTCCTGCAGGCGTCCCTCGATGAAGCTCTGGCGCTCGCGGGCGGCGGCATACTCGGCGTTTTCGGAGAGATCGCCATGGGCGCGTGCCTCGGCGATGGCAGCGACGACGTTTGGCCGGTCGACGGTCTTCAGGCGGTGCAGCTCCTGCCGCAGCATCTCCGCGCCCGCCTTGGTGATGGGAACCTTGCTCATATGCTTATGCTAACTCGGAGTGAAGCGCCTGCAAGGAGTAGGTTTCCAGCTCCTCCAGGTGGCGCAGGCCGGCACAGGCGGCCCGGGCGCCCTCGATGGTCGTGTACAACGTAATGCGCTGCGCCAGGGCGCTGGTGCGGATGGAACGCGAGTCGGCGATGGCCTGGCGCTTCTCCTCGACCGTGTTGATGATCAGCACCACCTCGTTGTTCTTGATCATATCCACGATGTGCGGCCGGCCCTCGGCGACCTTGTTAACCACCGTCACCTTGAGTCCGGCGGCCTCGATGGCCGCACCGGTGCCGCGCGTGGCGAGCAGCGTGAAGCCAAGATCGTCCAGCTCACGCGCCACTTCGACGGCCTTGGTGCGGTCCTGTTCCTTGACCGAGATGAACACCTTGCCGGACTTGGGCAGCCTGGTGCCGCCGGCCAGCTGGGACTTGACGAAGGCCTCGGCAAAGGTACGGCCGACGCCCATCACCTCGCCGGTGGAC
>JAEHDO010000138.1 GCA_016880375.1 Betaproteobacteria bacterium
CCAGCGTTTCCTCGCCGCGCTTCACCCGCAGCGGCAGCCAGGTGCCGGCCGGCTGCAGGCGCAGCTGGCTGATGGCGGCCAGGGTCTTCTGCAGCGGCCGGCCGGCCATCTCGAGGATGACGTCGCCGCGCTTCAGCCCGGTCTGCTCGGCGAGGCTGCCCGCCGTCACGGCGAGGATGCGCACGCCGCCCGGGTGGTCCTCCAGCTGCACGCCGAGGCGCGGCGGCGCCGGCTTCGGGGCGACCTGCGCCGGCAGCATGAACACCGCGTCGGCGAGGCCGGCGCGGAGGTCCCTGCACTCGCCGCCGGCGGACAGCGGCAGCAGGGTGCCGACGTTGCTCACGCCGAGGTCGCGCAGCTGCTGCGGCACGCCGTGGCCGTGGCGGAGGTGGCCGCTGCCCATCACGCCCACCACCAGCGGCTTGCCGGCGCCGGCGCGTCGCGCCAGCGCCTCGGCCATGGCGCGGTCCCAGGCGGTCTGCGATTCGACGAAGAAGCGGAAGGCGGCATCGCTCTTTTTCGGCCTGGCCCCCTTGCCGCCCTTGTCGCGCAAGGTCGGATGCTCCTTGAAGACGGCGAACAGCTGCTCGCGGTAGGCCTCGGCCGGCGGCGCGGGACGGCCGACGCCCTCGCGCTCGGCTTCCGGCACGGCATCCCAGCCCTTCTCGGTGATGGCGCGGCTCAGCTTGCGCTCGATGTTCAGCGCCAGCAGCGGGATGCGGTTGATGCGCGCGAACTCGAACAGCGGCAGGTACAGCTCGGCCGGCATGTTCCAGTTCGCGTGCCATTCCGACTGCTCGAGGAACTCCTTCACCGTCAGCTCGCCCGCCACCCAGCGGTCGAGCGCCGGCTGCACGCGGCGCGGGAACATCTCGAAGCCGATCGCCATGTCCGGCCGCCGTGCATGCAGCGCGGCCAGGGTCTGCAGCTGCCAGTAGTGGTGGTCCATCTCGTCGTGAACCTCGCCGAGCAGCACCACCTCGCGCTGCGCCATGCGATCGAGCAGGGCCGAAGCCTGCGCGGCGCGCGGGCGCTCGCCGTCGAGCGCCGACCATGTCGCCGGCTCGGGACAGGACTGCGCCTGGGCGGCCGCAGCGGCAACCAGGCCAAGGGCGAGGAGGAATAACCGGGGTCGTATGAGGGACATGATTTTTGCGGCGGGACGAAAGACCTTCAGATTAGCACCGCCTGCGCAAGTTCCGATGCCGGCCGCCGCATGCGATCCGCAAGAATCGGATTGAGGCAAGGCGGGGAACCGCAGTAAGCTCGCGGCATGATCCTCGAACGGCACGATGACTTATCAAAGCCAACGTCTGCGGGCGGGGCGGAAGCCGATCTGCACGGGCGCTCGCGCCACTACGAGGTGGTCGCCAGGGCCATCGGCTTCATCCGCGCCCATGCCCGGCGCCAGCCCGGCCTCGACGAGATCGCCGCCGCCGTCCATCTCAGCCCGCATCACCTGCAGCGGGTGTTCGCCGAATGGGCCGGCATCTCGCCGAAGCGCTTCCTGCAGTACCTGACCAAGGAATACGCCCGGGCGCGGCTGCGGGTGTCCGGCGACACGCTCTCCGTCGCCCTCGATGCGGGCCTGAGCGGCACCGGCCGCCTGCACGACCTGATGGTCGGCTGCGAGGCGATGACGCCGGCGGAGATCCGCGCCGGCGGATTCGGCATCAATGTCGGCCATGGCTTCGGCCCCACGCCGTTCGGTGAGGCAATGGTCGCGTGGACGCCGCGCGGCGTCTGCCACTTCGCCTTCTGCACCGCCGACGAGCCGTCGATGATCGCCGCCCTGGCGGCGCAATGGCCGCGGGCGCAACTGGCGCGCGCCGACGCGCGCGCCGGGCAACTGCTGGCGCAGATATTCGGCGGGCCGCGGCGCGCGCCCATCCACCTGCTCCTGCGCGGCACCAACTTCCAGATCAAGGTCTGGGAGGCCCTGATCCGCGTCGACATCGGCGAGCTCGTCTCCTACCGGCAGCTCGCCGCCGCCACCGGCGCGCCGCAGGCCCAGCGCGCCGTCGGCAGCGCGCTGGCCGCCAACACCATCGCCTACCTCATTCCCTGCCACCGCGTCATCCGCGAGGGCGGCGAGACCGGCAGCTACCGCTGGGGCGCCGAGCGCAAGCTGGCCCTGCTCGGCTGGGAGGCGGCGCGGTCGGCGTAGCGGCCGGGTAAAATTCAGTCGCTGCGGCACGGCAATGCCGCGTCACGATAGCGGCAACCAATCACACCAATTGCTTTAATTCAATTGTTCTATTGGCTGGGCGGCGATACGCTGGCTCCACTCGGATTACCCAAA
>JAEHDO010000139.1 GCA_016880375.1 Betaproteobacteria bacterium
ACCGTGCGGACATTGATGAAGCTCAGGTCGTCCTTGACCCACAGGCCGGAGCGGAACTCCTGCCCCACCACCCGCGACATCGCCTCCAGCCGCAATTGCTTGGCGGCACGCTCCGCCGGCGGCGCGATGAAATCGCCGACAATGAACGTCAGCAGGACAAAAGCCAGCCCCACCTTGGCCAACGACGACAGGATCGCCACCGTCGACAGGCCCGAGGCACGCAAAACGGTGATTTCGGAATGCCGTGCCAGCATCGTCAGCGCATAGAGCGTGCCGATCAGCACCGCGATGGGCGCCAACTCGTAGATATGCCCAGGCAGGGTAAGCAGCACGAAGTACGCCATGTAGCGAAGCTGGTAGCTCCCCTTGCCCAGGCTTTGCAACTCATTGATGAAGTCGAAAAAGGCAAACAGCATCAGGAATGCGACAAGGACCAGCGTCACAGCCGAATAGATTTCCCTCGCCAGGTAGCGCTGGTAGACCTTCACTTGCGCAGCCTCACCCAGGAAAATACCGACAGCCGCTTGAAAAAAAGCAGGATCAACAAGATGAACATCACCACATGCACCAGCCACCAGCCGATCTGAAACGGCAGCCTGCCCTGCGCCACCCAGGCCTGGCTCACCGAGATCAGGTTGCTGTAAAGCATGTAGGTGAGGATGGCCAGGATCAGGTTGTTGGTGCGGCCGGCGCGGGGATTCACGAAACTGAGCGGAATGGCCAGCAGGGCCAGATTCAGCGCCGCCAGCGGCAGGCCGATGCGCCAGAGGATCTCCCCCCTGCCGGAATTGCCCTGGTTCTGCATCAATTCCCACGTCGGCGTATTCTTGGTGGTCATCTCGATGCCGCGCGCCTCCTTCGTTTCGATGCGCACGGCGTAGCGCTCGAACTCCATGACGCGATATTCCGGCGATCCCGGCATGCCTTCGTAGCGCCGGCCGTTCACCAGGACCACGAAGCGGTCGCCGTTGGCCAGGCTCTCGGTATAGCCATGGGAGGACATCATCACGCCGAGCCGGCCATGCTGCATCGAACTGATGAAGATATTCCTGACAGCGCCTTCCTCGCCGGTGGCGGGGTCGGCCGAGGCCGCCTCGACGAAGAACACGCGTTCGCCGCTGGCCGATTCCTTGAATGCGCCCGGGGATATGCGCGCCACGTCGTCCCGGGTGTCCATGCGCTGGCGGTATTCGACGCTCTTTGATTGTGCCCAGGGCGACAGCAGCAGCGACAACACCGCAATCGCGGCAACCAGCGGAGCCGCAAACTTCAGTACCGGCTTCACCCAGGCCGTCAGAGGCAGGCCGCAGGAAAACCACACCGCCATTTCCGAATCGCGATAGCTGCGCGACAGGGTCATCAGCACCGCGATAAACAGGGTCAGGGAAAGCAGGATCGGCAGATGCGTCAGCGCGCCGAAGCCGAGCAGCGCGACAACCGCTTCGGATACGAGTTTGCCGCCGGCGGCCTGGCTCAGCAGTCGGATCAGCTGGGTCGTCAGCAGTATGGCGAACAGGGCAACGAAGGTTGCGCCAGCCGTGCCGGTGAACTCCCGCATCACCGCACGCTCAAAAGTCAGCCCACGCGCCATTTTGACTTTTTCCGAGGGGAACAGGGATAATCGAAACCTGATTGGACGGAGAGGAGCAGCACGTGGAATTTAGCATAAAAAGCGGTCACCCGCCTAAGGCAAGTTGCGACTGCATCGTCGTCGGCGTTTTCGATTCGCGCAAGCTGTCGACGCCGGCGGGAGAACTGGACAAGCTCGCCGGAAGGTATCTTGACGGCATCCTGCGTCGTGGCGACATGGAGGGAAAAAGCGGCTCGACGCTTCTGGTGCACGGCACGCCAGGCGTCGCCGCCGAACGCGTGCTGCTGGTCGGCCTCGGAAAGGAAGCTGAGTTCGGCGAAAAGGCCTATCGCGACGCGCTTGCCGCAGCGGTGCGCGCGCTGAAGGACACCGGCAGCAAGAACATCACCATCACGCTGAGCGAACTGCCTGTCGCCAGGCGCAACGCCGCATGGCGGGTGCGCCAGGGGGCGCTGGTGGCCCACGATGTGCTTTTCCGCTCCGATCAGCTCAAGTCGAAAAAGGACAACGCCAGCCCGTCCCTCTCTGCGATCGCGTTCTCCGTGGCCGGCAAGGACGCAAAATCCGCCAGCACCGCGCTAATGCAGGGCATTGCCATCGCGCAGGGCATGAACCTCACCCGCGAACTGGGCAACCTGCCGGCCAACATCTGCACGCCGACCTACCTGGCGCAGCAGGCGCAAAAGCTGGCGAAGGCGTTCAAGCTGAAGTGCGAAGTGCTCGACCGCGCCCGCATGGAAAAGCTCGGCATGGGCTCGCTGCTGGCCGTTGGGCGCGGCTCGCACCAGCCACCGTGCTTCATCGTCCTGCGGCATCTGGGCGGCAAGGCCAGGGCGAAGCCTGTCGTATTGGTCGGCAAGGGCATCACCTTCGACACCGGCGGCATTTCGCTCAAGCCGGGCGCCGAGATGGACGAGATGAAATACGACATGTCCGGCGCTGCCAGCGTGCTCGGCGCTTTCCACGCCATGGCGACCATGAAGCTGCCGCTGAACGTGATCGGCCTCATCCCGGCGGTCGAGAACATGCCGGGCGGGGCAGCGACGCGGCCGGGCGATATCGTCACCTCGCTGTCCGGGCAGACCGTCGAGATCCTCAACACAGACGCGGAAGGGCGGCTCATACTCTGCGACGCCCTCACCTATGCCGAGCGCTTCGAGCCGGATTGCGTGGTGGACGTCGCCACGCTCACCGGCGCCTGCGTCATCGCCCTGGGCGCGGTGGCCTCCGGCCTGATGGCCAACGACGACAGCCTCGCCGCAGAACTGCTGGAGGCGGGCCAGACCTCGGGCGACCGCGCCTGGCAACTGCCACTTTGGGACGACTACCAGGAGATGCTCAAGAGCAATTTCGCCGACATCCCCAACATCAGCGGCAGCCGCGCGGCGGGTACCATCACCGGCGCCTGCTTCCTGGCGCGCTTCACGAAAAAATACCGCTGGGCGCATCTCGACATCGCCGGCACCGCCTGGCGCTCGGGTGCCAGCAAAGGTTCGACCGGGCGGCCGGTGCCGCTGCTGACGCACTTCCTGATGAAGCGCGCGGGCAAGCTGTGACCAGCATCGATTTCTACCATGGCGCCAGCGACAAGGTTCAGTCCGCCTGCCGCTTGATCGGCGATTTGTATGCCCAGGGCCGAAGGGTGATGGTCTATGCGCCAGCGGAGAGCCTGGCCGACAGGCTGGACCGTCAGTTGTGGGTCCAGCCGGCAACGGGCTTCTTGCCCCATTGCCGCGTCGGCGCGGCACCTTCCGCCGACACACCCATCGTTATCGTTGGCTCGCTGGACGATGCCGCACACCACGACGTGCTGATAAACCTGGACGGCGATCTGCCGCCGGCCTTTTCCCGTTTCGAGCGCCTGCTCGAAATCGTCGGCACGGATGAAGCCGACCGCGGGCCAGCGCGGGAGCGCTTCAAGTTCTACCGCGACCGTGGCTATGCCATTGCGGCGCACGATCTCTCGAAAGGTTGAGCGGTGAGCGACGACATCTTCGGCAAGGCCGATGCGCTGATGAAGCGCCGCGCCTTCGTCGCCGGGGGCGCCCAGTCCGCGCCCCCGGCGGAGGACCTTCCCGTGCTCACCGAGGTGGTCGATCCGAGCCAGGCAGTGCCCGCACTCTCGGCAGCCCTCTCCGGCAGCCCGGGCGCCGAACACCTGGCCGAGCGCATGCGCGACCTGCTCGGCCCCCTGCCGCCGGACATTGCCCGCGCGGTTGAAAACTGGCTCGTCGCCACACTGCCACGCCTGGTCGCGCGGCGCCTCGACGGCATCGCCGAGCAGGTCGCCGAGGAAGTCGGCGGCGCCTTGCGCGAAACCCTGCCGCTGCTCATCTCCGACCTGATCCGTTCGGCCCAGGAAAGAACCAAGTCCGGCAAGTAACACTCGCCGGAGCAGATCGCCGCTCCGGTATAATTTCGTTTTCTGCTTTACCTTCCCCCCTCAGCGATGGAACTCGCCAAATCCTTCGAGCCGGCCGACATCGAGCGCCGCTGGTATCCCTTGTGGGAGTCGCGCGACTATTTCGCCGCCGGCACCGACGCCGCCAAGACCGACAACTTCTGCATCCTGCTGCCGCCGCCCAACGTCACCGGCACGCTGCACATGGGCCACGGCTTCAACCAGACACTGATGGATGCCCTCACGCGCTACCACCGCATGCGTGGCGCCAATACGCTGTGGCAGCCGGGCACCGATCACGCCGGCATCGCCACGCAGATCGTCGTCGAGCGCCAACTCGACGCGGAAGGTGTCAGCCGCCACGACCTCGGCCGTGAGAAGTTCCTCGAGCGCGTCTGGCAGTGGAAGGAGTACTCCGGCGGCACCATCACGCGGCAGATGCGGCGGCTGGGCACCTCGCCCGACTGGTCGCGCGAGCGCTTCACCATGGACGAGGGCCTGTCGAAGATCGTCACCGAGACCTTCGTGCGCCTCTACCGCGAGGGGCTGATCTACCGCGGCAAGCGGCTGGTCAACTGGGATCCGAAGCTGCTTACCGCGGTGTCCGACCTGGAAGTCGTCTCCGAGGAAGAAGACGGCTTCATGTGGGAGATACGCTATCCCTACGCGGAAGGCGAAGGTGCGCTAGTCGTTGCAACGACGCGCCCGGAAACGCTGCTGGGCGACGTCGCCGTCGCCGTCAACCCGGACGACGAGCGTTATCAGCACCTCGTCGGCAAGCAGGTGCGCCTGCCGCTCACCGGCCGCACCATCCCGGTCATCGCCGACAGCTATGTCGACAAGGCCTTCGGCACCGGCTGCGTGAAGATCACGCCGGCGCACGACTTCAACGACTGGCAGGTCGGCCACCGCCACGGCTTCACGCCGCTTTCCATCCTCACCCTGGATGCCCGCATCAACGAGCACGGCCCGGAGAAATACCGCGGCCTCGACCGCTACGACGCCCGCAAGGCCATCGTTGCCGACCTCGAGGCCGAAGGACTGCTCGCCTCGGTGAAGCCGCACAAGCTGATGGTGCCGCGCGGCGACCGCAGCAACGCCGTCATCGAGCCGATGCTCACCGATCAATGGTTCGTCGCCATGTCCAAGCCGGGCGCCGACGGCAAAAGCATCGCTGGCAAGGCGCTGGAATGCGTGGCTTCGGGCGAGATCCGCTTCGTGCCCGAACAGTGGGTGAACACCTACAACCAGTGGCTCAACAACATCCAGGACTGGTGCATCTCGCGCCAACTGTGGTGGGGCCACCAGATCCCGGCCTGGCATGCCGACGACGGCCGCGTCTACGTCGCCCACGACGAGAACGAGGCCTATACGCTCGCCCGCGCCGACGGCTACACGGGCGGCTTGGAGCGCGACCCTGATGTCCTCGACACCTGGTATTCCTCGGCGCTGTGGCCCTTCTCGACACTGGACTGGACGCCGGAGTGGCCCAATAAATCGAACCCCGCGCTCGACCTCTATCTGCCCTCCTCGGTGCTGGTCACCGGCTTCGACATCATCTTCTTCTGGGTGGCACGCATGGTGATGATGACGAAGCACATCACCGGCAGGATTCCCTTCAGGCACGTCTACGTGCATGGCCTGATCCGCGACGCGGAAGGACAGAAGATGTCGAAGTCGAAGGGCAACGTGCTCGATCCAATCGACCTCATCGATGGCATCGCGATCGACGCCCTGGTGGAAAAGCGCACCACCGGCCTGATGAATCCCAGGGACGCGTCCAAAATCGAGAAGCGCACGCGCAGGGAATTCCCCAACGGCATCCCCGGCTTCGGCACCGACGCCCTGCGCTTCACCTTCGCCAGCCTCGCCTCGCCTGGCCGCGACATCAAGTTCGACCTCTCGCGCTGCGAGGGCTACCGCAACTTCTGCAACAAGCTGTGGAACGCCACGCGCTTCGTGCTGATGAACTGCGAGGACCAGGACTGCGGCCTGGCGCCCAACGTAACCCCGGGTTCCGACGCCTGCAACGCCGCCTACCTCGACTTCTCGTCCGCCGACCGCTGGATCGTCAGCCGCCTGCAGCGCACCGAAGCCGAGGTGGCGCAGCATTTCGCCGACTATCGCTTCGACCTGCTCGCCCGTGCCATCTACGAATTCGTCTGGGACGAGTACTGCGACTGGTACGTGGAACTTGCCAAGGTGCAGATCCAGACCGGCTCCGAGGCGCAGCCGCGCGCCACGCGGCGCACCCTGGTGCGCGTGCTGGAGACCATGCTGCGCCTGGCCCACCCGCTGATCCCCTTCATCACCGAGGAGCTGTGGCAAAAGGTTGCCCCCGTGGCGGGACGAGAGGGCGAGAGCATCATGCTCCAGCCCTACCCGGCAGCGGATCTGTCGCGTATCGACGAGAAGGCCGAGGCCGACGTCCGGCTGCTCAAGGACCTGATCAACGCCTGCCGCAGCCTGCGCGGGGAAATGAACCTCTCGCCGGCACAGAAGGTGCCGCTGCTGGCCACCGGCGACCGCGACCGGGTGAGCGCCTTCGCGCCCTATCTCGCCGCCCTGGCACGGCTGTCGGAAGTGACGGCCACCGGCGCCGAACTGCCGGCCGGCGACGCCCCGGTGCAGATCGTCGGCGACTTCCGCCTGATGCTGAAGATCGAGATCGACGTGACCGCCGAGCGCGAGCGGCTAACGAAGGAGATCGCCCGCGTCGAGAGCGAGATCGCCAAGGCCAACGCCAAGCTCGGCAACACCGGCTTCGTCGGCCGCGCCCCTGCCGCCGTGGTGGCGCAGGAGAAGGAACGGCTGGCGAACTTCGTCTCGCTGACTGAAAAACTGCGTGCACAACTCGTCCGGCTGCAGTAGGAACCGCATCTGCGGCTCCGCTGTCCGAAGCCGATGAAGCCTCTCCTGCGTGCGCTCGGGCAGCGCAACTTCCGCCTCTATTTCATCGGCCAGAGCGCCTCCTTCGTCGGCACCTGGATGCAGCAGATCGCGCTCGCCTGGCTGATCTACCGGCTCACCGGCTCGCCCTTCATGCTCGGCCTGGCCAC
>JAEHDO010000140.1 GCA_016880375.1 Betaproteobacteria bacterium
CCACGCCAGCCCTGGTACCGCCATCCCTGGCCGTGGATTCTCATGGCGGGGCCGGCGGTGGTGGTGGTGGCCGGCATCATCACGGCCTGGATTGCCGCCAGCACGCACGACGGACTCGTCGCCGACGACTACTACAAGCAGGGCCTGGCGGTTAACCAGAAGCTGGCGCGCAACGATGCCGCTGCCAAGATGCAACTGGAAGCCCGACTGAGGCTGTCCGCCGGGCGGATCGAGTTGCGCATCGCATCGCGTGCCGCTGCGCCGCTGCCTGCCCGGCTGCGGGTGACGCTGGCGCATCCGACGCGCGGCGGCGAGGATCAGATAATCATCCTCGCAGGGGAAAGTGGCACTTACGCGGGGCAGATTGCGGCGCTGGGCCCGGGCCGCTGGCAGGTTGTCATCGAGGACGAAGCCGCCACCTGGCGCCTGTCCGGCAGCGTGCAGCTGCCGGACCAGCCGGAAACCCTGTTCATTGCAGCAGACAATAATAACGACAGCCGATAAGCCATCCCAGCGGAGAGAGACATGCAAAGATTGATCTGGATCCTGTGGCCGTCCTTCGTCGTCGCCGGCATTGCCGAGGCGCTGTTCTTCACCCTCATCGATCCGCAGGAGCTGTATCTTTTCGGCGAGCCGGTCGCCTTTTCGCGGATTGCCACCTACTCCATCGGCTTCTTTGCCTTCTGGGCGCTGTGCGCCGCTTCCAGCACGTTCACCTGCTTCATCCAGCGCTCCTCGCGCGAGATCAACAGTTGCCCGCTGCCGAAGCGCGAGCGCCCGACCGACTGCCCGAAGTTTGACGAGTAGGGTGTCGCGCGCGGGCGTTCGCGCGCCGCTTACGCAGAAGTGCGCGAGGGCCCGACGCCGATCGGCGGCGGGGCGAGATTGACGATGCGCGAGAAGAGAGAGCGGAACTCGTGGTCCGGCTCGGCACCGAAGCGCGGATCGCCGTTTTCGCCAAAGGCCTGAGCGATCTCGACCCAGTCCTCCGGCGCGAGATGCTGCTTGGCCAGCGGGATCACGACGTTCTCCTCGAGTGCCATGTGCACCGCGAGTTCGTCGGCAAAGGTTTCCGCCGCCGCCATGAAGGCTTCACGGCCGCCCGGCGCGCCGGCCTGGTAGCGCCCCAGCGCCATTTCCAGCGCCTTGACGTGCTCGGCACCGCTGCGGTGCTGCCCTTCCAGCATGAGGATGGCCTTGTCCGCCTCGCGCGTGCGCATCTTCAGGCGGCGGAACAGGTAGGCCTCTTCCTTCGGATGGTGCAGCTTTTGCGGGAAGGTGTCGATGTAGTAGAGCATTGCCCAGAGCAGCTTGCCGTCGGGCTCGACGTTCTTCTCGCGCATCTCGCGTACGAGGAAGCGCAGACCGTGCGTGACGGCAGCCAGCGAGCGGTGCTCGTCGAGAATGATGGTGAGCGCGGTGTTGAGCATGTTGCGCAGCACCTATCGATAGACCAGCACGGGCACCTTGGAATGGGTCAGCACCTTCTGCGTCTCGGAGCCGAGCAGCAGTCCGGAGAGGCCGCGCCGGCCGTGTGAGGCCATGAAGATGAGGTCGCAACCGTTGGCCGCAGCCGCGTCGATGATCGCCTGGTAGGGCGCGTCGCTGGTGGCGGCGGTCGTGGCGCAGGGCACGCCGGCTGCGGCGGCCAGCGCCTGCGCGGCATCGAGGATTTCCCTGGCCTGCTTCTCCGCCATCTCGGCGAATTTTTCCGGCGTGGTCGGATCGATCAGGGCGCCTTCGCCGTAGAAAGCCACGGGGTAGTCGGGCTTGGCGTAGAAGAAGGTGATCTTGGCGCCGGTTTCCCGGGCAAAATCCACGGCCTTTTTTGCAGTGCCGGTGGACAGCGTCGAACCGTCGGTGGGAACAAGAATGTGCTTGAACATGGTCGCCCTCCAGAATTATTCAACCATTATAGAAAGCGCAACCCAATAGCGATTGACGCAGATCAAGCATGATACCGTGGCTGCGGCAGGAAAATAAAGCATGCGTATCACATTCCATGGCGCCGCCGGCGAAGTGACCGGTTCCTGCTTTCTGGTCGAGACGGAACAGGTGCGCTTCATGGTCGATTGCGGCATGTTCCAGGGCGGCCGCGATGCCTCGCGCAAGAACCTGCACGCGTTGTCCTTCGATCTGCGCAGCCTGGATTTCATCCTCATCACCCACGCCCACCTCGACCATTCCGGCCTGCTGCCGCGCGCCGCCGCCTTGGGCTTCCGCGGGCCGGTGCACGTGACGGCGGCGACGGCCGACCTGCTCGGCGTGATGCTGCTCGACTCGGCCCACATCCAGGAGAAGGACGCCGAGTGGGAGGCCAAACGTGTCCACAACGGGCGTGGCCGGGGACAGCTGCATCCGATCCTCTACACCGTGGCGCAGGCGCAGGCCTGCCTGCGTCAGCTGCGCCGCGAGGAATACGACCAGCCCTTCCAGCCGCACCCGGCCGTCAGGGTCTGCCTGCGTGATGCCGGCCACATCCTCGGCTCGGCCATCGCCGAGGTGTGGCTGGAGGAAGGCGGCGCCACGCGCAAGCTGGTTTTCTCCGGCGATCTGGGCATGCCGGCGCGGCCGGTGCTGCGCGATCCGCAGCCGGTCGAGAGCGCCGATGTGCTCTTCGTCGAATCCACCTACGGCAACCGCCTGCACAAGTCGCTCGAGGCGACCGAGGACGAACTCGTCGAGGCCATCGAGCGCACCCTGCGCCGCAAGCGCGGAAACGTCATCATGCCGGCCTTCTCCGTCGGCCGCACGCAGGAGGTGATCTTTGTCCTCGCCGACCTGGTGCGGCGCGGCCGCCTGAAGGATCTGCAGGTGGTGGTCGACTCGCCCATGTCGATGGCGGCCACCGAGATCACGCTCAGGCACGCGGCCCTGCTCGACGACCATACGCGCGAACTGATCGAATGGCAGCGCACCCGGCCGGAAGGCCTGAAGGTGCGCTTCGTGCAGGACGTCGAGGAGTCGATCGCCCTCAACCAGGTGCGCGGCGGCCTGGTGATCATTTCCGCCAGCGGCATGTGCGACGCCGGGCGCATCAAGTACCACCTGCTCAACAACCTCGGGCGGCGCGATTGCTCGATCCTCATCACCGGCTTCCAGGCGGCGGGCACGCTCGGCCGGCGCCTGGTGGAAGGCGCCAGAAGCGTCACCCTCTTCGGTCAAAGCGTTCCCGTGCGCGCCGCCATCCACACCATCGGCGGGCTCTCGGCGCATGCCGACCAGGAGGGCCTGCTCGGCTGGCTCGGACATTTCCGGCGGCCGCCGCATCAAACCTTCGTGGTGCATGGCGAAGCGGAAAACGCCCAGGCCTTCATCGAGGCGATCGGGCGCAGACTGAAGTGGAATAATGTCAGCATGCCGCAATACGGCGGCAGCATCGAAGTGCTATAAGAGAAGCCACCATGCCCAGGAAAAAGGAAAACCACAACACGCCGGTCGTTGCCAGCCCCGTGGCGACATGGAAGCACGTGCACGATGTCGCCGAGGCCGGCATCGACCCGCTCGGCATCGCGGCGCCGCTCAGCCATGCCCAGGTGGCCTGGATGATGCACCCGCAGGAACTGGCCGAACTCGGCGCCAAGTTCTCCGGCGACCTGATGGCCTTCACCTGGCACGCCTGGAACCGCGCGCTCGGCCTGCCGAGCGAGGATCCGATCCGGCCGCATGCCGACGACACCCGCTTCGCCGATGCGGTATGGAAGGATTCCGCCACCTGGGACATCGTCAAGGAATGGTATCTCCTGCTCACCCACAACGTGCAGGACGCCCTCTACGACACGCCGGCGCTCTCCGGCAAGGAGCGTCGCCGCGCCGCTTTCTGGTGGCGCAAGTGGCTCAATGCCATGGCGCCGACGAATTTCCTGCTGACCAACCCGATCGCCATGGCCAGGGCCGCCGAAACCAACGGCGAGAGCCTGGTGCGCGGCATGCACAACTTCCTCGAGGACCTGCGCGCTGGCAACGTGCGCATGACGCGGCCGGAAGACTTCACCGTCGGCAGGAACCTGGCGACGACGCCGGGGGCGGTGGTGTTCCGCAACCGGCTGCTGGAAGTGATCCACTATGCGCCGACGACGCCGCAGGTGCATGCCATGCCCATCGTCATCGTCACGCCGTGGATCAACAAGTTCTACATCCTCGACCTGAACCCGAAGAAGAGCCTGGTGAAATACCTGACCGACCAGGGCTTCTCGGTGTTCATCACCAGCTGGAAGAACCCGGCGCCCGAGATGCGCGACGTCACCTTCGAGGACTACATCGTCGAGGGCGTCAACGAAGCCATCGAGGCGGCGCGCGGCTTTGCCGGCACCAAGCAGGTGCATGCCGTCGGCTACTGCATCGGCGGCACGGCGCTGTCGACCTGGATGGCCTGGGCCAACCGCAAATACGAAGAGGTCGACAAGGTGCCCGTGGCGCACTGGACGCTGCTCACCACG
>JAEHDO010000141.1 GCA_016880375.1 Betaproteobacteria bacterium
ATGTTTCGGCGCAGGCTAACGTGAGTGAATCGAACGTTAAGGCCGCGGAAGCGGCCGGCCGTAGCCAAAACATCTTCCGCAAACTCGATCCCGACCCCGTCTCCGCCGCCATCAACGGTTCCAGCGAGGTGGTCTTCGCCGTCATCGCCGCCACGCTGTCGCTGGTGTCGATCTTCGCCCCGGTGATCTTCATGAGCGGCATCATCGGCCAGTTCTTCCGCTCCTTCGCCGTGGTCGTCACCTTCGGCGTGCTGGTCTCGCTCTTCGTTTCGCTGACACTGACGCCGATGCTCTGCTCGCGCTACCTGCGCGTGGAGAAGCAGCATGGCGCGCTCTACCATCGATTGGACCGCTACTTCGAGGGCCTCGACCGCCTCTACCGCAACCTGCTCGACAAGGCGCTGCGCCACCGCTGGAAGGTGGTGGCGCTGACGCTGGCCACGATTACCGCGAGCTGGCTGCCCTTCGCCACCATCGGCAAGGGCTTCGCCCCCGAGCAGGACGAGGGCCGCTTCCTCGTCTACCTGCGCACGCCGCTCGGCTCGAGCATCGACTACACCGATTCGCGCCTGCGCATGGTCGAGGAGATCCTCAACCGCCACAAGGAGATCGTCACCGAGTTCGCCCTCATCGGCCTCGGCAGCGCCGGCCAGGTCAACCAGGGCACGGTGGTGGTGCGCATGGCGCCGCGCGAGGAACGCACGGTCAAGCAGCAGGAGATCATTCCCGTCATCCGCAAGGAACTGGCGACCATTCCGGGGGCACGCGCCTTCGCGGCGCCCTATCCGCTGGTGCAGGGCCAGCGCGGCGAACCGCTGCAATTCGTGCTCGCCGGCGAGAACCTGCAGGAAGTCGGCCGGCTGACGCGGGAACTGCAGCAGAAGCTGGCCGCCGAACCGGGCATCGGCCGCCTCGACACCGACCTGCAGCTCGACCTGCCGCAACTCGTCTTCCAGCCCGACCGCACGCGCATCGCCGCCGCCAACCTCAGCTCGCAGGACGTGGCGCTGGCGGTGAACATGCTCACCGGCGGCATCGACATCGCCAAGTTCAACGACGAGCCGGGCGACGGCCAGCGCTACGACATCCGCGTCAAGGGCCGCGAAGGCGAGTTCACCCAGCCGTCGGACATGTCGAAAATCTTCCTGCGCTCGAAGGACGGCAAGCTGGTGCGGCTGGACTCGGTGGCGAGCTTCCGCGAGCAGCTCGGCCCGGCGGTGATCGGCCGCTTCGACCTGCAGTACGCCGCCACCTTCTTCGCCTCCCCCGCCATTCCGCTCGGCGACGCCGTCGTCAAGGTGCGCGAGGCCGCCGCCGAGGTACTGCCCACCGGCTACCAGGTGAAATTCATCGGCCAGGCCGAAGAGTTCGGCAAGACCCTGCAGAACATGGTGTTCGCCTTCTCGCTGGCGATGGTACTGCTCTACATGGTGCTCGCCAGCCAGTTCAATTCCTTCCTGCAGCCGCTGATCATCATGCTGGCGCAGCCGCTGGCCATCATCGGCGGCGTCGCCGCGCTGTGGCTCTTCGGCCAGTCGCTCAACATTTATTCGATGATCGGCCTGGTGCTGCTGATCGGCCTGGTGGCGAAGAACTCGATCCTGCTGGTCGACCTCACCAATCAGCGGCGGGAGGAAGGATTGAAAGTGGACGAAGCGCTGCGCAACGCCTGCCCGATCCGCATGCGGCCGGTGCTGATGACTTCCGCCACCATCATCCTCGCCCTCTTCCCGGCGGCGCTGGGCCTGGGCGCCGGCGCCGAGACCAACCAGCCGCTGTCGATTGCCGTCATCGGCGGCATGATCTCCTCGACGCTGCTGACGCTGGTGGTGGTGCCGGCGGTGTATTCGCTGGTGGAAAGCCGACGCGAACGGCGGGCATAAAAAAACGGCGCCCGCGGGCGCCGTTTTCATGTGCCGAAGCAAGCTCAGTGCTTGTGGCCATGCTCCATCGTTGCCGGCGTGGCGAGATCGCGCACCTCCGCCTTGATCTCGATGGTCTGCACCTTCTTGTCCTTGCCTTCGATCTTCAGGGTGATCGGCACGACATCGCCCTTCTTCATCTGCTGCTTCAGGTCCATCAGCATGACGTGGTTGCCGCCCGGGGCGAGCTTGACACCCTTGCCGGCGGGCAGGTCGAGCTTCGGGATGGCGCGCATCTTCATCACGCCGTCCTCCATTTTCATGGTGTGGATCTCGACCACGCCGGCCACCGGGCTGCTGGCCGAGAGCAGGGCCGCCGCCTCGCTGCTGGTGATTTCCATGAAGGCGCCCGTGGCCTTCTGCGCCGGGGTGGTGCCGCGCACCCAGGATTCCTTCACCGTGACATCCGCTTGTGCCGCCGCCCCGAAGAACATGAGGGCGAGTGCCAGTACCGTCTTGCGCATTATCATTGCCTCCAAAAAAACAGATTTTACGCCAGGTTGCCGCCGCGCACTCCAGCAACCGGCCTGCGGCAAATTGCCGCACGGTGCCGGGCCGCCATCGGCTAGAATCGCCGCGGAAGACCGAGACGATGACGACCACCGCCGCCCGACCCGAAAAAGGAACCGATTCGCTGCGGCGCCTGCTGCTGATGCGCTGGCTTGCCGTGGCCGGGCAGCTCGCGCTCATCGCCGCGGCGCAGCCGCTGCTCGACATCGCGCTGCCGCTGGCGCCGATGCTGGCCATCGTCGCGCTGCTCGCCGGCTTCAACCTCGCCACCCGGCAGCGTCTGGCGCGGGGCGGCGCCGTCGGCGACGGCGAGCTCTTCGCCCAGCTCTTTGTGGACATCGCGGCGCTGACCCTGCTGCTGTTCTTCAGCGGCGGCGCGGCCAATCCCCTCGTCTCGCTTTACCTGCCGAGCATCGCCATCGCCGCCGTGGTGCTGCCCGGCCGCTTCGCCTGGAGCGTCGTCGGCCTCAGCGTGGCGGCCTATTCGCTGCTGGTCTTCGCTAACGTTCCGCTGCCGGTGGCGGATGCCGAACGCGCCACGCGCCTGCATCTGGCCGGCATGTGGCTGATCTTCGTCGCCTCCGCCGCCCTGATCGCCTGGTTCGTCGCGCGCATGGCGGCCGCCATCCGCAGCCGCGAACTGGAACTCGCCGCGGCGCGCGAAGAAGCCCTGCGCAACGAGCGCGTCATCGCCCTGGGCAGCCTCGCCGCCGGCGCCGCGCACGAGCTGGGCACGCCGCTGGCGACCATGGCGATTCTCGCCGGCGAACTGTCGCGCACTGCCGGCCTGAGCCCTGAAATGCAGGAAGACCTGATCCTGCTGCGCGAGCAGGTCGAGCATTGCAAGGGCATCATCACCAGCCTCGCGGCGCGCGCCGGGCAAACCCGCGCCGAGGGCGGCGGGGCGCTCGCCCTCGATCGCTGGCTGGAGCAGGTCGTCGCCCGCTGGCAGCAACTGCGGCCGCACGCCGAACCGAAAGTCAGTCTGCGCGGCACGGCGCCGGCACCGCGAATCGTGGGCGAAGCCACCCTCGAACAAGCCCTGCTGAACCTGTTCAACAACGCCGCCGACACCGATGGCGGCGCGGTGGACATCGAGGCGGAGTGGGACAGCGAGCGGCTGCGCATCGAGGTCCGCGACCGCGGGCCGGGATTCGACGAGAACGCCCTGTTGCAGGCAGGGCGGGCATTCTTCACCACGCGGGCGGAAGGCACCGGCATCGGCCTGTTCCTCGCCCATGCCGCAGTGGAACGGCTGGGCGGCCGCATCGTGCTGGCCAACCGCGACGGCGGCGGCGCCGTCACCCGCGTGGAGCTTCCGCTGGAGAGAATCAGGGCAGGAGAAACATGAACGACACCGACCTGAGCCAGGTACCGCAGCAACAAGGGCTGGTACTCGTCATCGACGACGACCCGGTCTTCAACCGCGTGCTCACGCGCGCGCTGACGCAGCGCGGCCATGCCGTCGCCAGTGCGCGCAGCGTGGAGGAGGCCGCCGCGCTGATTCCGGAAGCGCGATCGGCACGCGCCGTGCTGGACCTCAACCTCGCCGGCACCTCCGGCCTGACGCTGATCGCGCCGCTGCTGGATGCCAATCCGGATTGCCGCATCGTCGTGCTGACCGGCTACGCCAGCATCGCCACGGCGGTCGAAGCGATCAAGCTGGGCGCAACGCACTACCTCGCCAAGCCGACTGACGTGGACGCCATCCTCGCCGCCTTCGAAGCGACGGCGCCGCAGGCGGACTTCACGCCGCCGAGCCAGCCGCTGTCGGTGGATCGCCTGGAGTGGGAACACATCCAGCGCGTACTGAAGGAACACGAGGGCAACATCTCTTCCACCGCCCGGGCGCTGAAGATGCACCGCCGCACCCTGCAGCGCAAGCTGATGAAGCGGCCGGTAAAAAGCTGAACTTACAGCGCCATCGCCAGGGCAATGGGAATGAACAGCAGGGCAGCGACGTTGCCGACCATGACGATCGAGGCCACCTTGTCCGGCTCCTGGCGGTAGCGCTCGGCGAAGACGTAGTTGAGCACCGCCGGCGGCAGCGCGCCGAACACCAGCAGCATGCCCTGGTGCAGCGCCTCCAGGCCCAGCGCCCGGCCAACACCCCAGGCGAGCAGCATGCCCAGCACGGGCCGCGCCACGGCACCCGCCAGACCGATCCCCCAGGCGTGAAACGAAGCGTCGGCCAGGCGCACGCCGAGTGTGAACAGCAGCAGGGGAATCGAGATGTCGCCGAGCATGCGGATGGCGGTGAGCAGCGGCGGCCACAGCATTGCGCCGGACAGGCTGACCGCCAGCCCGGCCAGCGCGGCCAGCATCATCGGCATGCGCCACAGGTTGGACAGGCGGGCG
>JAEHDO010000019.1 GCA_016880375.1 Betaproteobacteria bacterium
GCGGTGATCTTCACCGGCCAGTTGCTGCCGCTGCTGCACTTCCCCCTGGAATTCGACTACCTGCATGTCACCCGTTACGGCGACACGACCACCGGCGGCGAGCTTTCCTGGATCGTTGCGCCGCGAGCCAACATCGCCGGCCGCACGGTGCTGGTGGTGGATGACATCCTCGATGAAGGCATCACGCTCGCCGCCGTGAAGCGGCGCCTGCTCGAGCAGGGTGCCAAGGATTGCCGCATCGCCGTCTTCGCCGACAAGGATATCGGCCGCGAGAAGCCGGTCAGGGCGGATTTCGTCGGCGTGCATCTGCCCAACCGCTACGTCTTCGGCTTCGGCATGGACGTCAAGGGCGCCTGGCGCAACCTGCCGGCGGTGTATGCGGTGAGGGGATCGTAACGGGTTTCAGCCGTAGATCTTGCACATCAGCGGTACGGCCGTGCGCGGCGCGGTGGCGCCGATGATGAAGAACAGCAGGGTGACCGCGGCGAGGATCAACGCCAGCCGGTGCCGGCGGATGAATCCCCGCATGGTGCTCAGGCGGCTTCGCGCCCGGCGCGGCGGCGGTCGTGTTCTTTCAAGTAACGCTTGCGCAGGCGGATGGACTTCGGCGTGATCTCGACCAGCTCGTCGTCGGCGATGAATTCGACGGCGGATTCCAGCGTGATCTGGATCGGCGGCACCAGCACGATGGCCTCGTCCTTGCCGGAGGAGCGGACGTTGGTGAGCTGCTTGGTCTTGACGGGGTTCACCACCAGGTCGTTGTCGCGGCTGTTGATGCCGATGATCATGCCTTCGTAGAGGGCTTCGCCCGGGCTGACGAACATGCGGCCGCGTTCCTGCAGTTTCCACAGGGCGTAGGCGACGGCCTCTCCCTGCTCGGCGGAGATGAGCACGCCGTTGCGGCGCTCGGCGATGTCGGCCTTCATCGGGCCGTAGTCGTCGAAGACGTGGCTCATGATGCCGGTGCCGCGCGTCATGGTGAGAAACTCTCCCTGGAAGCCGATCAGGCCGCGCGCCGGGATGCGGTACTCCAGGCGCACACGGCCCTTGCCGTCGGGCTGCATGTCCTGCAGATCGCCGCGGCGCTCGCCGAGCGCCTGCATGACGGCGCCCTGATTGGCCTCCTCGCAGTCCACGGTAAGGAACTCGAACGGCTCGCACTTCACGCCGTCGATCTCCTTGAGTACGACGCGCGGGCGCGAGACGGCCAGTTCATAGCCTTCGCGGCGCATGTTTTCGAGCAGGATGGTGAGGTGCAGTTCGCCGCGGCCGGAGACGAGGAACACATCGGCATCCTCGGTCTCTTCGAGCTTCATCGCGACGTTGCTCATCAGCTCGCGGTGGAGGCGCTCGCGCAACTGGCGGCTGGTGACGTACTTGCCTTCCTTGCCGGCGAGCGGTGAGGTATTGACCTGGAAGTTCATCGTCAGCGTCGGTTCGTCGACGGTCAGCAGGGGCAGGGCCGCGGGCTGCTCCGGGTCGCAGATCGTCACGCCGATGCCGACTTCCTCGATGCCGTTGATGAGGACGATGTCGCCGGCCTCGGCAACATTGGTCAGCACGCGCTCGAGTCCCCTGAAGACCTGCACCTGGTTGACACGCGCCTTGAGGGGCTCGTCGTCCTCGGGGCCGTTCATGAGCAGCACGTTCTGCAGCGGGCCGATGCGCCCGCGCGTGATGCGGCCGATGCCGATGCGGCCGACGTAGCTGGAGTAGTCCAGCGAGCAGATGCGCAGCTGCAGCGGGCCCTCGGCATCCACTTCCGGCTGCGGCACGTGCTTGAGGATGGCCTCGAACAGCGGACGCATGTCGGTGCCGGGCTGGGCGGCATCGAGCATGGCGTAGCCGTTCAGGGCCGAGGCGAACACCACCGGGAAGTCGAGCTGTTCTTCGGTGGCGCCGAGTTTGTCGAAGAGATCGAAGGTGTGATTGATGACCCAGTCGGGACGCGCGCCGGGACGGTCGACCTTGTTGATGACGACGATGGGCTTCAGGCCCAGCGCCAGCGCCTTGCGCGTGACGAAGCGCGTCTGCGGCATCGGGCCCTCGACGGCGTCGACCAGCAGCAGCACGCCGTCCACCATCGACAGCACGCGCTCGACCTCGCCGCCGAAGTCGGCGTGGCCAGGGGTGTCGACGATGTTGATGTGCGTACCCTCGAACTCGATGGCGCAGTTCTTGGCCAGGATGGTGATGCCACGCTCCTTTTCCAGGTCGTTGGAGTCCATGACGCGTTCCTCCAGCTGCTGGTGGGCGGCGAAGGTGCCGGATTGCCTGAGGAGCTGATCGACCAGCGTGGTCTTGCCGTGATCGACGTGGGCGATGATGGCGATGTTGCGGATGGCGCGTGTCATTGTGCAGTGCGGCAGAAAAAAAGTCAGACAGTATAACACCTTAGCGCATCACTACTCCGTCCCATGTTAGAATTGTTGCCAAGATCGATTTGACATAAGTTGCTTATAATCAGATGCTTGCAATCATAGGTGGCAGTGGCCTGACCCAGCTGGCGAATCTGGCGGTTGAAAGACGGGAAGTGGCGCGTACCCCTTACGGCGAACCGTCCGGGCCGCTCACCTTCGGACGCCTCTGCGGCCAGCCGGCGGTGTTCATCGCCCGCCACGGCTATGGCCACACCATTCCCCCGCACGAAGTGAATTACCGCGCCAACCTCTGGGCGCTGAAGCAAGCGAATGCCAGCAGCATCGTTTCGATCGCTTCGGTCGGCGGCATTCGCGCCGATCTGGCCCCCGGCACCCTCGTCATTCCGCACCAGATCATCGACTACACCTGGGGTCGCAAGGCCACCTTCCACGAGGGCGGCGATGCGCCGGTGGTACATATCGACTTCACCCAGCCCTACGATCCAGAGTTGCGGCAGGTGTTGCTGGCGGCGGCGCGAGACGCCGGTCAGGTGGTGACCGACGGCGGTGTCTACGCGGCGATGCAGGGCCCGCGCCTGGAGACGGCTGCGGAGATCAACCGCCTCGAAGGCGACGGCGCGGACATTGTCGGCATGACCGGCATGCCGGAGGCGGCGCTGGCGCGCGAACTGGAACTGCCCTATGCCGCCATCACCGTGGTGGCCAATCACGCCGCCGGGCGTGGCGAGAGCAAGCTCGGCATCCAGTTCGCCAGCCTGGAGGACATCCTGCGCGAATCGATGGAGCGGGTGCGGCGCATCATCGAAATGATCTGCCTGGACGGCAAGTGATCCGGGAAATCCTGCGCATGGGCGATCCGCGTCTGCTGGATAAGGCGCGGCCGGTGGAGGCCTTCGGCACGCCGGAGTTGCAGGCGCTGGTCGCCGACATGCAGGACACCATGCGTGCCGCCAACGGCGCCGGGCTGGCCGCGCCGCAGATCGGTGTCGGCCTGCGCGTGGTGATCTTCGGCCTGGAGTCGAACCCCCGCTATCCGCAGGCCGAGCCGGTGCCATTCACCATACTGGTCAATCCGGTGCTGACGCCGCTTACCGACGAGCTGGAGGAGGGCTGGGAGGGTTGCCTCTCGGTGCCCGGTCTGCGCGGCGTGGTGCCGCGCTGGACACGCCTGAGGTATCGCGGCTTCGATCCCGACGGCGCTTTGATCGAGCGCGAGGCGACAGGTTTCCATGCCCGTGTCGCGCAGCACGAGTGCGACCACCTCGACGGCATCCTCTACCCGATGCGTGTCCGCGACTTCACCCGGTTCGGCTACACAGACGTGCTTTTCCCGGATGCGGACATTCCAGAGGACTGATCAAAGGAAAATGCAGGATTCCAGGTGGCCGGCGAGTTCTTTCTCGCTTGACTTGGTGTAGTCCTTCTCGAAGCGGTTCGAGACCAGGCCGGCGGTGGGGCCGTCCAGCTTCTCGTTGATCAACCCCATGAAGGCAGGCGGTGCGACCAGGATGAACCGCCCGACCTGGCCGCTGCTGCGGCCATGGTTCAGTTCCCGCGCCAGTTCCTGGGCGAAGTGGCGCGCCTCGTTGGTTTTCGGATCGGTCTTCGGCTGGCTGGCGCGGTGGCCGTTGCCCGGGCTATGCATCTGGCCCGGCCGGTCGCTGACGAGATCCGAAGCCTTTTCGCGACTTTCCGGATGTTTCAGGTCCTTGACGAGGGCGAGCCCCTTATTGGGACCGGTATTGGCATAGAGCTTGGCTTGGCTGGCATTGGCGACGAGAATCCAGGTGGTGGCCATGTAGGTACTCCCTTGAAGATGCTAGACTTATTCCGAACGACCAAATGCAACTAATTTAGTTTGTCACAAAACGCAGTCTCGGAGAAGGCTAATGCCCGCGACGGCGGGCGTTATGTCGGAACCAACCGCTGCTTTAGGCGACCCGCCCCGAGGGGCCCGGAAGAGGCAAGAGAGGGTATAGACAGTGATGTTTCGCTTCAGCAAGGATGATGATTCTCCTCGCCAAAGGCAGTTGCGCGGGCTTTCGCTGTTTTCAACCCTGAGCCCGCGCGAACTCAAGACTGTCGATGGCCTGCTGCATGAGCGCAGCTTCCTTCAGGACGAGGTGATATTCGACCAGGGCGAGGAGGGACAGGCGCTCTATATCATCGAGTCCGGCAAGGTGTTGATCTGCCGGCAGGGCCAGTCCGCCGGCGGCAAGATTGCCGAACTGGGCCCCGGCCGGCTCTTCGGCGAACTGGCGCTGCTCGACAATTCGCCGCGTGTCGCCCAGGCCCGCGCAGTCGAGAGCTGTACGCTGGCGGTGCTGTTCCGCGCCGACTTCCTCGGCCTTCTGGAAACCCACGCCGTCATTGCCTCGAAGATCTCCCTGCAACTGGCGCGCCACATCGGCCAGCGCCTGCGCGAAACGGTCAATGCCCCGGGGAACCAGTCGGAATGAACCGCAGCTCGGGACCGGTCGTCTGGATCGGCATAATCGCCTCGACCTGCCTGCTGCTGTTCCTCTTCAAGAGGATCCTCTGGCTGGTGGTGCCCTTTCTGTTGGCCCTGATCATCTACTACTTTCTGCAGCCGGCGACGCACCGGCTGGTACTGAACGGCTTGAGCCGCAAAACTGCGGCGGCCATCACCGGCGGCGGCTTCATCGCGCTGCTGCTGCTCTGTGCGGCCCTGCTGTTTCCCTGGATCAGTTCGCATGCCGTCAGCTGGCAGGATTCCCTGGCGCGCTATATCGAGGGCGGCAGCCTGCTGCTGCAGAAGACAATGACGGGGCTGGAGGCGCAGTTCGCGTTCCTCGAGCGAGCCAGCCTGAGCCGCAACGTCAGCGATCAGGTCGCCACCTTTACCGAGACCTTTGCGCAGCGCTACCTGACCGATTTTGTCCTGACGCTGGCGGCCTGGCTGCCGTCGCTGCTGCTGGCGCCTTTCCTTGCCTTCTTTTTCCTGCGCGACGGCCGCCGCTTCACCAGGTTCATCGGCAATGCCGTGCCCAACGCCTTCTTCGAGCGCACGCTTTACCTGATGCACGAAATGGACAAGACGGCGCGGGCCTACTTCCAGGGGCTGATCAGCCTGACCATCCTCGACACCATCGTGCTGGCGGTCGGCCTCTGGGTGATCGGCCTCTCAGGGGCGTTGATGCTCGGCCTGGTCTGCGCCGTGCTGGCCTGGGTGCCCTATGTCGGCTCGATCCTCGGCTGCCTGCTGGTGGTGCTGGTGGCGGCGACGGATTTTCCGCTGGATCCGTGGATGGCCTACGGCGCCATCCTTGTCTTCATCCTGGTGCGGCTGCTCGACGACTTCGTCTTCATGCCGCTCACCATCGGCCGCAGCCTGCGCATGCATCCGCTTCTCACGGTGCTGATGATCTTCGTCGGCGGGGCGGTGGCGGGGATAGCTGGCCTGATGCTGGTGTTGCCGCTGCTTGGCATTGCGATGGTGGTGGGAGAGACGGTGGGAATGATCGTCACCGACCCGCGCCTGCAGGCGCGCCACGCCTACGCACGCCGTCTCAGGGAACAGCAGGCGGCGGCCGACCTGCCGGCCTAGGCCGGCAGCGTGACGCGAGCAATCAGTCCGCCGCCTTCGCGCGAGAACAGGTCGAAGCGCCCACCATGGCCCCGTGCCACGCGATCGACAATAGCCAGGCCAAGTCCGGCGCTGGCGGCACCGGTGCGAGCCGTTTCCAGCCTTGTGAACGGCTGCTTGAGGCGCTCGGCCTCCTCAGGCGGAATGCCCGGCCCGCGGTCCATCACTTCTAGGATGATTCTGCCCTCCTCGCGCCGGGTCTGCACTTCGACCGGGGCGGTCCCGCCGCCATGGCGCAGGGCATTGTTGATGAGGTTGGATGCCAGCCGCAGCAGGGCGAGCGGGCGCAGCATGAGCGGCGGCAGTTCGGCCAGGTGCAGTTCGATGCGGGCACCGCGGCGCTGCAGCGGTTCGGTGACATGCAGGACCACGCTGTTGAGGTTGGTCGGCTCCGGCGGTTCGCCCTCGGTGTCGCGGGCGAAGTCGAGGAACTGGCCAATGATCTTGTCCATCTCGCCGATGTCGGCGCTGATGCCCTCGCGCGTAGCGGCATCGGCGCTCATTTCTGCCGCGAGACGCAGCCGTGTCAAGGGCGTGCGCAGGTCGTGCGAGATGCCGGCGAGGATCAGGGCACGGTCTTCGTCGAGGCGGGCAAGGTCGCTCGACATCTGGTTGAAGGTATGCGTCACGCGGCGGATTTCTCCCGGGCCGGTTTCCGCCAGTTGCGGCGGCCGTCGTCCCTGGCCGATGTCGCGCGCGGCGGCGGCGAGCGCCTTCAGCGGCCGGGCGACGCGGAACATGACGAGGTAGGCGCCGGCCAGCGCCAGCAACAAGACTGCCGCGCCCCAGCCCAGCCACTCCAGGGAAAGGTTGCGCTCGACGCGCTCGCGCGGCAGCATCACCCAGTACTCGTCGTCGCCCTCGATGCGGAAACTGACCCAGAAGCCCGCTTCGCCATCGCGCTCCATGGACATGCGCGTGTCGTTGCCGAGTTGTCGGCGCACCTCGACGGCGACCATTTGCAGGAACACCGCGCGTTCCGGCAGGGGGGTGATCTTTTCCTCATCTTCTGAAGGGTAGACGCGGATGCCCTCGCGGTCGGAAAGTTCGATGAGCAAATCGTGCCGCTTGTCCGGCTGCGTGGTGAGCAGGGCGGCGCGCGTGAGATTCACCACGCTGACCACCATTTGGGCAAGTTCCCTCGCCCGCGGTTCGCGTTCGGCGCGGGCGAATATTGCCGCCCAGGCGATGACCGCCACGACCATCAGGCCGGCGATCAGCAGGAAAGTGCGCCAGAGCAGGCTTTGCGGCAACAAACGCATTTCAGGATTGCATTAAAGAAGGCCGCGCAGGCGGCCGGCAAGGGATCATCCCCTGACCCGGGCGGGGGACAGGGCGTGGCAGTCATGACTCGTTTCTCGTTCCGTCGGGAACGAAAACATAGCCAAAACCCCAAACGGTCTGGAGATAGCGCGGCTTGGCGGGATCGTCCTCGACCAGTTTGCGCAGGCGCGAGACCTGCACGTCGATGGCGCGGTCGAAGACCTCGTACTCGCGGCCGCGCGCTAGTTCCATCAGCTTGTCGCGCGAGAGCGGCTGGCGCGGATGCTGCAGCAGCACCCTGAGCACGGCAAACTCGCCGGTGGTCAGGGTGTGCTGCTCGCCCTTGCGCGTCAGGATGCGCGTGGCGAGGTTGACGCAGACGGAGCCGAAACCGATTTCGCCTTCCTCTGCGGCAGGTGCACCGGCCGGTGGCGGGGCAGCGCGACGGCGCAGCACGGCATGGATGCGCGCCACCAGTTCGCGCGGATTGAATGGCTTCGGCAGGTAGTCGTCGGCGCCCATTTCCAGGCCGACGATACGGTCGATGTCGTCGCCCTTGGCAGTCAGCATGATGATGGGTGTGGTGTCCTTGCCGCCGCGCAGGCGACGGCAGACGGACAGGCCATCTTCGCCTGGCATCATGAGATCGAGCACCAGCAGGTCGCAGTGCTCGCGCGCCAGCGCCTTGTCCATGGCAGCGGCGCCGTCTACGGCCCGGACGGCGAAGCCCTGTTCGCCGAGGTAGCGTTGCAGCAGTTCCCGCAGCCGCTGGTCGTCGTCGACGACGAAGATTTTCTGTTTGCTTTCAGCCATGGGCGAATCGTACCGGGAGCAGACCCCGCTTGCCAGTCTGACTTTGGTAAGCGCATGTTGCCGGAAATGTGGACGGTAACAAAATTTTACAAAGTGCCTCTTTTCGTTCGCAGACTGCTTACAAACACTGCCTAGGATGGCACCAACGCCTGGCCGAACAGGCGCCAAGGAACGGAATGCCCATCAATGTCATGAGGAGAGCAGAATGAAACCCTTGTTTGTGAGCATGCTTCTGGCCGGCATGGCCACCCTTTGGCTTTCATCACCGGCCTTGGCCCGTCCCCAAGACCCGGGTGTGAATGCCCGCCAGCATCACCAGCAGCAGCGTATCGGCCAGGGCGTGCGCTCTGGAGAGCTGACCCGAAACGAGACACGCCGCCTGGAACGGGAGCAGCGCCATATCCGCCAGGAAGAGCGAAGCTACAAGTCGGATGGAACGCTTACCCGCGCCGAACGCGCCGATCTGCACCACGACCAGAACCGTGCCAGCCGCCATATTTACCTGGAAAAGCATGATGGACAGCAAAGCCAGGGCTGGCACAATAGCGCCATTCGCGATCCCGGCGTCAATGCGCGCCAGCAAAACCAGCGTGATCGCATCCGCGGCGGCCTGCAGGACGGCAGCCTGACGCGTTACGAGACAAGGGATCTGCGTGCCGAACAGAAGGCTATCCGCGCCGAGGAGCGAAACTACAAGTCCGACGGGGTGCTGACCCGGACCGAGCGCCAGGATCTGCAACAGGACCTGAATGCCGCCAGTCAGCACATTTATCAGGAAAGGCATGACGCCGACCGGCGTTTTTGATTGACCTGGGACAGGACACCAGGACGGCAGGAGTGGAAACCATGAAACGCCTTGTTGCCCTCGCAGGTGTCCTCTCCGCTCTGGCGGCGAGCCTGCCCGCTCAAGCCCGGCCCGGCGATCATCCGGGCCGCTTCGAGCGAATCCAGCAGCGCGATGCCCAGCAGCAGCAGCGTGAATTCCGGCGCGAGCAGGAATTGCAGCGCCGCCAGTTGCAGCGCCATGAGCAAGAGAATCGTCGCGAGCGGATGACGCCGGAGGAGCGCCAGCAGTTGCGCCGCGACATCCGTGAGCACGGACGTGATGTTTACCGCGACCGCCCGCGCCGCTTCTGATTGCGCGATTCATGCCTGCAGGGAGATGCCCGCGCGCAGGCTTCCGGCACTCCTGTTCTTCTGCAGCAGCCCATATTCAGGTCCTGAGCAAATCCGGAGGCATCCATGACCCGCAACACAGGTCTGCACTTCACCGTTTTGTGCGCCGCCCTGGCGCTGTCCCTTCCCTTATCCGCAGCGGAAGTCAGAAGCCCGCCTGCCGGCAATCCGAAGCGCCAGGACATGCAGCAAAAGATGAAGGACGATCTCCTGAAGCATATCGACGACAAGATCCGCATCCTCCAGGAGGCCAAATCCTGCGTCCGCGCAGCCAATGACATGAAAGCCATGTCCGACTGCCATGCGCAGGAAAGAAAGAAGTCGAAGGCGCTAAGGGAACAGGCGCGTTCGAGCATCCTCGAGTCGAAGGCCAAGCGCGGCGAGCCGCAGGGTTCTGCAGCCGTTCCTGGAGCGAAATAGAATCCCTGTTCTTCGGAAGGAGGGCGCCATGGAAATGAAGCAGGTCAATGCCGGCAAGCTGCGCGCCATCGGCTACGACGCCGGCGGGCGCATCCTGCGCGTCGAGTTCGACGACCGCAGGGTGGTCGAGTATGCCGGCGTGCCCCAGGAAACCTGGCGTCGCCTGAGCACGGCGGGTGCGATGTGGAGCTACTTCAGAGACAACATCGAGGATGAGTACGCGGCAAGGCGCACCAGGTAAATCATCCGTAGGCTGGGGAGACGTCGGGTAAAATCCCGCATGTGAAACTCCTTGCACTAGAATCATCCACAGAACTGCTGACTGCCGCGCTGTTTTTCGATGGCCGGATCGTCGAGCGGGAAAGCGCGCGCGGCGTTCCCCACTCCGAAATCGCCCTGCCGCTGGTGCGCGCCCTCCTCCATGAGCAGGGGGTGACGCTGGCTGACCTGGACGTCATTGCCTTCGGCGCCGGCCCGGGTGCATTCACCGGCCTGCGTCTGGCCTGCAGCGTGGCGCAGGGGCTGGCCGTCGGCGCCGGCCTGCCGGTCATCGGCATCGGCAGCCTTGAGGCGCTGGCGCTGGGGGAGGGCGATGGTTTGATATACACCTGCACCGATGCGCGCATGAATGAGGCCTATTGCGCCGCCTTCCGGGTGCGCGGCGAAGTTGTGGAGACGGTTCTGGGTCCCGTTGTGACTGTGCCGGAAGGGGCGCCGGTGCCCCCCGGCCAGGGTTGGCTGGGATGCGGCAGCGGCTTTGCCGCCTATGGCGATCGCTTGCGGATGCGGCTGACGGACTGCCTCGCCGCGATTCAAGACCAGGCCCGGCCACGCGCCGGGGCCGTGGCCCGCCTGGCTGCGCAGCGCTTCGCGCGCGGCGAAGCAGTCGACGCCGCCATGGCAGCACCGCTTTACGTGCGGGACAAGATTGCGCTGACGACCCGTGAACGGCTTGCGGCAGGAGGCATGAAGTGAGCGCAGTTCTGCAAAGCGTGCCGGCCATGGCGCCAATGCAGGCAGTGGAAATCGATGCCGTACTCGCCATCGAGCAGCAGGCCTATCCTTTTCCCTGGTCACGCGTCAATTTCAGCGACTCGCTGAACTCGGGCTACAGCGCGTGGACCTGCCGCATGGAAGGGGTTCTGGTCGGCTACGCCGTGATGATGCTCGTGCTGGACGAGGCGCACCTGCTGAATGTCACCGTTGCGCCGGACTGGCAGCGCAAGGGCTACGGCCTGCTCATCATGCACCATTTGTTCGCCGTGGCGCGCTTGCACGGGGCAAGGCGCTTGTTCCTCGAGGTGCGACCCTCCAATGCGTCCGGGAAGGGCCTCTATGGCAGGCTGGGGTTCGAAACGATCGGCCGGCGGCGGGGGTACTATCCGGCCGGCGCCGGGCGCGAGGATGCCGTAGTCATGGCGGTGGACCTGTGAGCAGGCGGGAGAGCATGCTGCGTGAAATGGGTCTTGCCCCACTTTGGCGGCTGCGGGACAGGCCAGCTGCGGCAAAGACGGTGCCCGGGGCCAGCATTGCCCCTGCCGGCGCTGCCGCGACGCAGACGGGAGAGGCTCGGGCGCTGCGCATCTCCGCCATGAACTGGGCCGAACTGGGGGCGGCGGTGGCGGCCTGCCGCGATTGCCGCCTGTGCGAGCAGCGCAAGCAGGCGGTGCTCGGCGTCGGCGACGTCGAGGCCGACTGGCTTTTCGTCGGCGAGGGGCCGGGGGCCGAGGAGGACGAGCGCGGCGAGC
>JAEHDO010000004.1 GCA_016880375.1 Betaproteobacteria bacterium
AGGCCGAGGTACTTGGCGGTGGCGCCGGTGGCGATGACGAGGGCGTCGCAGGTGTAGGTGCCGCTGTCGCCGACGAGCGTGAAGGGCTTCTCCTTCAGCCGTGCCGTGTGGATGTGGTCGAAGAGGATCTCGGTGTTGAAGCGCTCGGCGTGCTTCTGGAAGCGCGCCATGAGGTCGGGGCCCTGCACGCCGTCGGCGTCGGCCGGCCAGTTGTCCACGTCGGTGGTGGTCATCAGCTGGCCGCCCTGGGCCAGGCCGGTGATGAGCAGCGGCTTCAGGTTGGCGCGGGCGGCATAGACGGCGGCGGTGTAGCCGGCCGGTCCGGAACCGAGGATGATGAGGCGGGAATGGCGGGGGGCGCTGGTCATGGTGGTGTCGCTCGGCAAGGGTTCGGAATGGCGAAATTATACTGGAGGCGGGAGGGCTGGACGAAGCGGGGGGTTCGGGGCGCGGAAAGGACTTATAATCCCTCCGCAGGCCCATGACAAAAATTGCCGCGGCGGGCCCGAATCCCGCGCTGGAGGTAGCTAGCATGTCGCAAGGAAGCAGCGTCACCGTCGATGCCCTGCGCTCGATGCCGATCTTCGAGTCGCTGTCCGTCGAGCGCCTCGTGCCGATCGCCCGCGTTGCCGTCTTTCGCAAGATGCCGCGCAGTTCCACCATCCTGCGCGCCGGCGATCGCACCGATTTCGTGTATTTCATCCTCTCCGGCGCCTTGAAGGTGCTGGTCTCCGACGAGGAAGGCCGCGAGGTCATCCTCTCCAACCTCGGCCCCGGGGAGTTCTTCGGCGAAATGGGCGTGCTCGACGACAACCCGCGCTCGGCCACGGTGGTGACGACCTCTCCGTGTGAACTGGTGGTGGTTTCCAAGGCCGATTTCAAGCGCTGCCTGGCCGAGAATTTCGATGTCTCCCTCTACATCATGCGCAGCCTGGTCAAGCGCCTGCGCACGGCCGACCGCAAGATCGAGAGCCTGGCGCTGATGGATGTGTACGGCCGGGTCGCCCGCCTCCTGCTGGAAATGGCGGAAGAGGATGCCGATGGCCAGCAGGTGGTCATGAAAAAGATCTCCAAGCAGGACATCGCCAAGATGATCGGCGCCTCGCGGGAAATGGTCAGCCGCGTCATGAAGGACCTGAGCCTGCAGGGCCTGATCGAGGAGGGCGGCGGCCGCATCCTCCTGCGCGAGAAAATCCACCTGATCTGAGGCGTATAATTCCGGCTTCGGCCGGCCTTGCCGGTTCGCGCCTGTTACCGATCGAGCGTGCAAGAAAAAACCGCCTCCCAACCTCTGCCGGAAAAGATCGTTGCGCTGCTGCAGGAAGCGCGCTGGCTGGTGCTTGGGGTCGTTGCACTCTATCTGGGCCTGATCCTCTTCGGCTACAGCAAGGCCGATCCCGGCTGGTCGCATGCCGCCGAGGTCGAGCGCATCGCCAACCCCGGCGGTCGCTTCGGCGCCTGGGTAGCCGATCTCCTTTTTTACCTGTTCGGCCTCTCCGCCTGGTGGTGGGTGCTCTTCCTGCTCTTCCTCGTGGTCTGGGGCTATCGCCGCCTGGAAGGCATTTTCCATGCAGACCGGCGGCCGTTCTTCATCGCCCTGTCGGGCTTCATCGTCCTGCTCTCGGCCTCGAGCGGCCTGGAAGCGCTGCGCTTTCACAGCTTGAAGAAGCCCTTGCCCTTCGATCCGGGTGGCATGCTCGGCCTGGAGGTCGGCCGCCTGTTTTCCCAGTTCTTCGGCTACACCGGCGGCACGCTGCTCCTGCTGGCACTGCTTGCCGCGGGCCTCTCCCTGTTCTCGGGGCTGTCCTGGCTCAAGCTCTTCGAGCGCCTGGGCGCGCTCCTGGAGGGAGCCTGGTTCGGCAGCATCGCGCTCTATCAGCGCTGGCAGGATCGCCGCATCGGCCGCGGGATCGCACAGCAACGCGAGGCCGAGGTGGAGGTCGAGCGCAAGCGCATCGGCGAGTTCCACGCCGAGCCGATCCGCATCGAGCCGGCCGAAATGGTCGTCCCGAAATCGCCGCGGCGCGAGAAGGAACGCCAGGCGCCGCTGTTCATGGACATCCCCGGCGGCGCGCTGCCGCCGCTGCACCTGCTCGAGGAGCCCTCGCACGACGTCGAGCCGCCCTCGGCCGAGACGCTGGAATTCACCTCGCGCCTGATCGAACGCAAGCTCGCCGACTTCGGCGTGCAGGTGAAGGTGCTGGCCGCCTATCCGGGCCCGGTCATCACCCGCTACGAGATCGAGCCGGCCGTCGGCGTCAAGGGCGCGCAGATCGTGAACCTGGTGAAGGACATCGCCCGCGCCCTCTCCGTGGTGAGCGTGCGCCTGGTCGAGACCATCCCGGGCAAGTCCTGCATGGGACTGGAACTGCCCAACCCGAAGCGGCAGACGGTGCGCCTCTCGGAGATCCTCGGCTCCAAGGCCTATCACGACATGCATTCGCCGCTGACGCTGACGTTGGGCAAGGACATCGGCGGCGCGCCGGTCGTCGTCGATCTCGCCAGGATGCCGCACCTGCTGGTGGCCGGCACCACCGGCTCGGGCAAGTCGGTCGGCATCAACGCCATGATCCTGTCGCTGGTCTACAAGTCGGAACCGGCCGACGTGCGCCTGATCCTGGTCGATCCGAAGATGCTGGAACTGTCGATCTACGAGGGCATCCCGCACCTGCTGGCGCCGGTGGTAACCGACATGAAGCATGCCGCCAACGCGCTGCAGTGGTGCGTCGCCGAGATGGACCGGCGCTACCGGCTGATGTCGGCGCTGGGCGTGCGCAACCTGGCCGGCTACAACGGCAAGCTCAAGGATGCCGCCAAGGCCGGCGCGCCGATTTCGAATCCCTTCTCGCTGACGCCGGAGAGCCCCGAGCCGCTGAACGCGCTGCCCTATGTGGTGGTCATCATCGACGAGCTGGCCGACCTGATGATGGTCGCCGGCAAGAAGGTTGAGGAGCTCATCGCGCGGCTGGCGCAGAAGGCGCGCGCCGCCGGCATCCACCTGATCCTGGCGACGCAGCGGCCGTCGGTGGACGTCATCACCGGCCTCATCAAGGCCAACATCCCGACGCGGATTTCCTTCCAGGTGTCGAGCAAGATCGACTCGCGCACCATCCTCGACCAGATGGGCGCCGAGGCGCTGCTCGGCCAGGGCGACATGCTGTATCTCGCGCCGGGCAGCGGCGTGCCGGTGCGCGTGCACGGCGCCTTCGTCGCCGACAGCGAGGTACACGCCGTCGTCGACTACCTGAAGAAGACCGGCCAGCCCGAATACGTCGAGGGCATCCTCGATGCGCCGGGCGGCGAGGACGGCGAGGGCGGCGTGGGCGGTGAGGATGGCCAGGGCGGCGGCGAGGCCGATCCCCTCTATGATCAGGCGGTCGAGGTGGTGCTGAAGACGCGCCGCCCCTCCATCTCGCTGGTGCAGCGGCATCTGCGCATCGGCTACAACCGCGCCGCGCGCCTCATCGAGCAGATGGAACGCTCCGGCCTGGTCTCCCCGATGGGTGCCAACGGCAACCGCGAGGTGATCGTGCCGGCACGGCAGGAATGATCCGATTCACCGGAACAAGCCCCATCCCACGCTGTCTGATCGGCATGACCTCATTGCATAAATTGCCTGTTGCCGTGATCGCGCTCCTGGCGGCCACGCTTGCCCTGCCATCCCATGCCGCCGCGCTCGACAGGCTGAAGGCCTTCGTCGAGGGCACGAAAAGCGGCAAGGCCGACTTCGTCCAGACGGTGGCCTCGAAGAGCGGCCGCAAGCCGCAGAACGCCGCCGGCAGCATGATGTTCTCCCGCCCGGGCAAGTTCCGCTGGACCTACGACAAGCCCTATTACCAGCTGATCGTCGGCGACGGCGAGAAGCTGTGGGTCTACGACCGCGACCTAAACCAGGTCAGCGTGAAGAAGCTGTCGACCGCGCTCGGCAGCAGCCCGGCCGCGCTGCTCGCCGGCGACAATGCGCTGGAGCGTAACTTCGACCTCAAGGAGGGCGGCACGGTCGACGGCATCGAGTGGGTCGACGCCCAGCCGAAGAGCCAGGATTCCGGCTTCCAGCACCTGCGCATCGGCTTCGTCGGCGACGCGCTGCGGGCGATGGAGCTCACCGACAGCTTCGGCCAGGTGACGACCATCGCCTTCGAGAACTTCGAACGCAATCCTCCCCTCGCCGGCAGCCTGTTCCGCTTCACGCCGCCGAAAGGCGCCGACGTCCTCGGTGAGTGATTTTTTCGAGAATAAGCCGCACGCGCCGCTCGCCGAGCTGCTGCGGCCGCGCACGCTCGACGAGGTCGTCGGGCAGGCCGAGCTGCTCGGCCCGGGCAAGCCGTTGCGCCTGGCCTTCGAATCGAAGACGCCGCATTCGATGATCCTGTGGGGCCCGCCCGGCGTCGGCAAGACGACGCTGGCGCGCCTCATGGCGGAAGCCTTCGACGCCGAGTTCATCGCGCTGTCGGCGGTGTTCTCCGGCGTCAAGGACATCCGCGAAGCGGTGCAGCGCGCCGAGCTGACGCTGGCGCAGAACGGCCGCCACACCCTCCTCTTCGTGGATGAGGTGCACCGCTTCAACAAGGCGCAGCAGGATGCCTTCCTGCCCTATGTCGAACAGGGCCTGATCACCTTCATCGGCGCCACCACCGAGAATCCCTCCTTCGAGGTGATCAGCGCGCTGCTGTCGCGTGCCGCGGTGTATGTGCTGAAGAGCCTGAACGAGGCGGAACTCGGGCAGCTCTTCGACCGCGCCTGCGCCCAGGCTTTCCCCGAGCTGGAATTCGACGAGGGCGCGAAGAGCCGCCTCGTCGGCCTCGCCGACGGCGATGCGCGGCGCCTGCTGAACGCGCTGGAGATCGTGCATACGGCGGCGTCCACGACCGATCGCCGTGTCGTGGACGCCGACTTTCTCCAGGGCGCGCTGGCGAAGAACCTGCGCCGCTTCGACAAGGGCGGCGATGCCTTCTACGACCAGATCTCGGCGCTGCACAAGTCGG
>JAEHDO010000001.1 GCA_016880375.1 Betaproteobacteria bacterium
GGCGGCGCGCACGCGCCGTTTCCAGATGCTCGCACAGGCGCTCGATGCCGTCGAGGATGCGCGGCGTGTGGCGCTGCAGGTGATCCGGATGCACGAAGAACAGGTTGTTGCGGCCGACCGCCGTCAGCGCCGGCCAGCGGCGCCATTCGTCCAGCCATTCGGGGCGCTCCTCGCCCATGCCGCTGGCGACGATGGCCTCCGGGTCGGCGGCCAGCACCGCTTCCACCGTCACCGCCGCCGCCATCGGCTTGAGCGCGGCGAAGACGTTCTCGCCGCCGCACAGGCGGATCGCGTCGGAAATGATCTGCTGCCCGCCGACGGTCATCAGCGGCTGGTTCCATACCTGGTAGAACACCCGTACCTTCGGCCGCTCGGCATGGCGCGCGCGCAGCGCCGCCAGCCGCTCGCGGAACTTTGCCGCCGCGGCGCGCGCGCCGACGCCGGTGCCGGAGAGGGCGCCCAGCCGTTCCAGATCGGCGGGCACGTCCTCGATGCGCCGGGTTTCCGTGACCACCACCGGCAGGCCGATGGCCTTCAGCCTGGCGACATGCGAGGCGATGTTGCCGGACTCCCAGGCGATGACGAGGTCGGGCCGCAGCGCCGCCACCGCCTCCAGGTCGATCTTCTCGTAGCTGCCGATCCGCCGGATCTTCTTCGCCTCTTCCGGATAGTTGCTGAATTCGACCGTGCCGACGACGCGGTTGCCGGCGCCGATGGCGAAAAGGTTCTCGGTGATGTGCGGCGACAGGCTGACGATACGCCGCGCCGGGTGGGTCAGGCGCGGCGTCCGGCCGCTGTCGTCGCTGGCCGCGATGTCGGCGAGCGCCGGCGCGGCCAGCAGCAGTGCGATCAGGCAGAATGTGCGCATAGGAGCGGGATTCTAGTGCCCGCCCGAGTTTTTGGGGTGGCACGATGAAGGAACTGGTTCTCGGCGGCGCGCGCTCCGGCAAGAGCGCCTATGCGCAGCGGCGCGCGGCGGCATCCGGCCTGCCGGTGACGGTGATCGTCACCGGCACCGCCGGCGATGACGAGATGGCCGAGCGCATCGCGCATCACCGCGCGGCGCGCCCGGCCGACTGGCGCGTCGTCGAAGCGCCGCGCGCGCTCGCCGCCGCCCTGCGCGCGGAAGCGGCGGCGGGGCGCTGCCTGATCGTCGACTGCCTGACGCTGTGGCTGATGAACGTCATCGACGCCGACTTCGCCGCCGAGCGGCAGGCGCTGCTCGAGGCGCTGCCGGACCTGCCCGGCGAAGTGCTGTTCGTCGCCAACGAGATCGGCCTCGGCATCGTGCCCCTCGGCGAAGAGACGCGCCGCTTCCGCGACGAAGCGGGGCGGCTCAACCAGGACCTCGCCGTCGCCTGCGAGCGCGCCACCTTCGTCGCCGCCGGCCTGCCGCTGCCGCTCAAGACCTGAAAGGAAACCTATGCAATTCGTTATCACCGCGCCGGACGACGCCCTGCGCCCCGCGCTGCAGGCCAAGATCGACGCCAAGACCAAGCCCCTCGGCGCGCTCGGCCGCCTGGAAGGCCTGGCCCTGCAGCTCGGCCTGGTCCAGCAGACGCTGACGCCCGAGCTGCGCGCGCCGCACATCCTCGTCTGCGCCGGCGACCACGGCGCGGCGAAGGCCGCCGGCATCTCCGCCTATCCGCAGGACGTCACCTGGCAGATGGTGGAGAACTTCCTTGCCGGCGGCGCCGCCATCAACGTGCTGGCACGGCAAGGCGGCATCGAACTGGTGGTTGCCGATGCCGGCGTGAACCACGCATTTGGCCCGCGCGCCGGCCTCGTCGACGCAAAAGTCAGTCCCCATGGCACGGCGAACTATCTCGAAGATCCGGCCATGAGCGCCGCTCAATGCGAGACGGCGCTGGCGCGCGGCGCGCAGATCGTCGCCGACCTCCACGCGCGCGGCTGCAACGTCGTCGGCTTCGGCGAGA
>JAEHDO010000142.1 GCA_016880375.1 Betaproteobacteria bacterium
GGTTATTTAATCAAGTCCGTCACTTGGCCGCTTTTCAGGCCACGCGCCGGGTACTGCAAAAGGAGTGGACATGGCAGAAAGCAAAGGTGTGATTGGCCGCTGCTGGGAGGTTCTGCGACGCCCCAGCCTCAAGTTCTCGCTGCTGGCGCTGGCCGGCGGCGGCTTCGTCGCCGGCATCATTTTCTGGGGCGGCTTCAACACGGTGGTGGAAGCCACCAATACCGAGGCATTCTGCATCAGCTGCCACGAGATGCGCAACAACGTCTACGAGGAATACAAGAAGACCATCCATTACAACAACCGCACCGGCGTGCGCGCCGTCTGCTCCGACTGCCACGTGCCCAAGGAGTGGGGCGCGAAGATGCTGCGCAAGGTCCAGGCCTCGCGCGAGCTGTACGGCAAGGTCACCGGCAGCGTCGAGACGCGCGAGAAGTTCGAGGCCAAGCGCCTGGAGCTGGCCGAACGCGAGTGGAAGCGCATGAAGGCCAACAACTCGCTGGAATGCCGCAACTGCCATAACCTGGTCAGCATGGATCCGGAAAAGCAGAAGCAGCGCGCGAGGAAACAGCACGAGCTGGCGATGAAGAGCGGCGATGCCTGCATCGACTGCCACAAGGGCATCGCCCACCAGAAGCCGCAGGGCATGAAGGAAGAGGACGGGGAAGAATAAGCCTTCCACGATCCGGCAACCAGGGGCAGAACGCGGGTTCTGCCCTTTTTCATTACACTTAGAGCTCCTAACAGAGTGAAACGCGTGATGCGTTGTGCTTGGATGGCGATGGATGCAAGGCGCGGTGCGCCGCCCGCAGTCATTCTGCGGGCAAGCGCCGCAACGCCGCAGACGCGCCATCCAAGCACAACCCTTCGGGGCGTCGGCGTTTGGGCGCATCGCGTCGTTGCGTCGGCTTGTCGTGGAATAACCACTGCCTGCGCCGCCGCGCCTAGCGCTGCACCCAAACGCCTTAGCCGCACACGCGGTTCACTCTGTTAGGAGCTCTCATGGCCGACATCAGCCGCCGCCAGTTCCTGCGCGGCAATTTTTCAGGCAGACAAACCGTCCTTCGCCCGCCCTGGGCGCTGGCGGAAGCGGCCTTCGCCAGCGTCTGCACGCGCTGCAGCGACTGCATCAATGCCTGCCCGCAGCACATCCTGGTATTGGACGAGGAAGCGCGCCCGACGGTGGATTTCGGCCGCGGCGAATGCACCTTTTGCGGGAAATGCGTGGAAGCCTGCCAGCCGCGGGCGCTGCAAAAGCGGGAGGGTGCGCCGCCCTGGCAACTCAAGGCGCAGATCCAGAACAACTGCCTGGCCAGATCGAACGTGGTGTGTCGCGCCTGCGGCGACGCCTGCCCGGCGCAGGCCATCCGCTTTCGTCCGGCGCTGATGGCCGCCGCCCGGCCGGAAGTGGATGAATCGCTGTGCACCGGCTGCGGCGCCTGTTGCTCGCCCTGCCCGGCGCAGGCGATCAGGCTCGCCTGACTATTTCCCTTCGGCTCTCTCGGGGTCCTGGATGCTCGTCAGGTAGGCCAGGATGTCCAGGATGTCCTGCTCCTTGAGCTTGTTGAGAATGCCCGTCGTGCCTTCCTCGTCGTGCGGGCGCTCGCCCTTGAGATAGCTGTCGGCCTGCTTCTTCAGGTAGCTGGTGTATTGGCCGACGAGCATGGGAAACTTGCCGCGGCCGCGACCGTCGCGGGCATGGCAGGAAAAGCATTCCTTCTGATAGATATTCTTGCCGTTCCCGATGTCGCCTTCGGCACGCGGGACGATCATCACCTTCTCCACCGCCTCCAGGCGGGTCAGGGCGTCGTCGCTGTCCTTGAACTCCGGCCACTTGGTCGGCAACTGGATGGCGGCGAGATACTCCGATACGGAATCGATGTCCTCGTCGGACAGTTCGCGCTCCTGCGTATAGGGGTACATCGGGATGTTGATGCGCTTGCGGGCGCGGAAGGACTTCAGCTGGTCCTTCAGGTAGGCGGCGCGCTGGCCGGCGAGGCGCGGGTATTCGCCGCGCTTGCCGCCCTGGCCGAATTCGCCGTGGCAGGCGGCACAGACCCCGTTGATGTCCTTGCCGGAATCGCCCGCCGGGGCGGCAGGCCAGGCAACGCCGGCGGCAGCCAGCAGGGCCAGGGCAATGGCCGTGCGCAGGGTCGCGCCGTTGATGCGGACAGGTTCCATGGTTCAGGCGCTCCACTCGCGGCAACAGGCCGGCATTGTGCGCAATGGTCCTACGCGGAGGATTGATGCCGGTCAAAGGCCGGCGGACGCCGCGCTTCAGCCATGGCGGCTTTCAAAGCGGAACGGCACCGAGAGCAGGCGGCGGTCGGCGTCGATGAGCACGGTCGCCTGCCACAGCATGCCGCCGGTGACGCAGACCGGCAGCGTGATCCGCCCCGCGTAGCGCCCCTCGCCCAGCGCTTGCAGGGGCAGGCGGGTGACGCCCATGTTCATCTCGACCCCGGTGAACGCGACTTCGACGCTGTGCGGCCGGATGCCGGCCAGATCGGCGCGAAAATCGAATGCTTGCGAAGTGGCTACCGGCCGGGGCGCGACGGCGACCTCGATACGGCCGCCGCCGGGCAGATCCGCTGCGCAGGCAGCCTGCTGATCCAGCCGGCAATTGTCCACCAGCGCAAGCTGCACGTCGGCTTTCGGCAGCCAGCGATATCCGGCGACAGCAACCAGCGCCATTGCCAGGATCACCAGCGCCACGACATAGGGATTCCCCGAGTCGCCGATCATGCTGCGCCAGGATGCCGATGAGGAATGCTGCATAGATATTCCCGATCAATAAAGCAGTCAATTTTATCGACCGCCACGTGCCCACTTGCTGGACGGCGGCATTTTGCCATCACCATGACGCCGTGCACAATTTTTTTGACATTCATCAAAGAACCCTCATCAAATTGGGATAAAGTGCCTGCGACAATGTGTCGCAGTGTCGATTTGCCGCACCCGGGCGGATCGAACGGTACCTGTGGTTGGGAATGCATGGTTTTTGTCATTTTAGGGAGAATCTTTATGAAGAACATGAATAAGCGAACAGTCTCGCTGTTGCTCGCGGCCGGTCTTGGATTGTCCGCGGCGGCCGTTTCGGCTGCGCCCGAGTCGCTGCAGGACGTCCTCAAGCGTCGCAACCTGTCGCAGCAGGACCTGCTGGCGGCGGCGAAAACCTATGTCCCCACCGGCAAGCGCGACGAGTTCGTCGCCTTCAGCTCCGGCGGCCAGAGCGGCCAGGTCATTGTCTATGCCATCCCCTCGATGCGCATCCTCAAGTACATCGGCGTGTTCACGCCCGAGCCCTGGCAGGGCTACGGCTTCGACGAGAACTCGAAGGCGGTGCTGGACCAGGGCAAGATCGACGGCAAGTCGATCACCTGGGGCGACACCCACCATCCGGCGATCTCGGAGACCAACGGCGAGTACGACGGCCAGTTCCTCTTCATCAACGACAAGGCCAACCCGCGCCTGGCGGTGATCGACCTGCGCGACTTCGAGACCAAGCAGATCGTCGTCAACCCGATCTTCAAGTCCGAGCACGGCGGCGCCTTCGTCAGCCCGAACACCGACTACATCATCGAGGCCGCCCAGTACGCCGCCCCGCTGGAGAACAAAAAGTTCTTCCCGCTCGAGGAATTCAACGAGAAGTACCGCGGCGGCGTCACCTACTGGAAGTTCGACCGCAAGGAAGGCCGCATCGTCACGAAGGAGTCGTTCTCGCTCGAACTGCCGCCCTACTCGCAGGATCTTTCCGACTTCGGCAAGGGACCTTCCGACGGCTGGTCGTTCACCAACTCGTTCTGCTCCGAGCGCTACGTCGGCGGCATCGAGAAGGGCCGTCCGCCGTATGAGGCGGGCTGCTCGGCGAAGGACACCGACTACCTGCACGTCATCAACTGGAAGAAGGCCGCCGAGATCGTCAAGGCCGGCAAGGCGAAGAAGATCAACGGCCACGACGTCATCATGATGGAGACGGCCGTCAAGGAAGGCATCCTCTTCCTGGTGCCGGAGCCGAAGTCGCCGCACGGCGTCGATGTCACCCCGGACGGCAAGTTCATGGTCGTCGCCGGCAAGCTCGACACCCACGTCTCGGTGTACAGCTTCGAGAAGATCCAGGCCGCCATCAAGGCCGGAAAATTCGAGAGCAAGGATCCCTACGGCATCCCGGTGATCGGCATGAAGGACGCGCTGCACGTGCAGGTGCCCCTCGGCCTCGGCCCGCTGCATACGCAGTACGATTCCAAGGCCTGCGTCGCCTACACCTCGCTGTATGTCGACTCGCAAGTGGCGAAGTGGAACTTCTGCGAAGGCAAGGTGCTCGACAAGATCTCCGTCCATTACAACATCGGTCACCTGATGACCATGGAAGGCGACTCCACCAAGCCGGCCGGCAAGTATCTCGTCGCGCTGAACAAGCTGGCCATCGACCGCTTCGTGCCGGTGGGGCCGCTGCATCCGCAGAACCACCAGCTGATCGACATCAGCAACGACAAGATGCAGCTCCTCTACGACATGCCGCTGCCCCTGGGCGAGCCGCACTACGTCGTCGCCATCGACGCCAAGAAGCTCAAGCCGGGCGTGCGCTACAAGGTCGGCACCGACAGCCGCACCGACAAGCCGCATCCGGGCGCCGTTCGCGCCGGCGAGGAGAAGACCGAGAAGAAGGGCAACAAGGTCACGGTCTGGGGCACGCTGATCCGCTCGCACATCACCCCCGAGACCATCGAGGCGGAAGTGGGCGACGAGGTCACCATCCACCTGACCAACCTCGAGCGCGCCCAGGACGAGACCCACGGCTTCACGGTGTCGACCTACAACCTGCACGCCTCGGTCGAGCCGGGCAAGACGGTGACGGTCAAGTTCAAGGCCGACAAGGAAGGCGTCTATCCCTACTACTGCACCGAGTTCTGCTCGGCGCTGCACCTCGAGATGCAGGGTTATCTCCTGGTCAAGCCGAAGGGCTGGAAGCCGACCAAGACGACGCTGGCCAAGGGCACCTACACCGAAGCCGACTACAAGGCGACGGTGAAGAAGGTGGCCGACACCCAGGCGATCATCGATTCCGTGGTGGCCTACATCACGTCGGTGAACTACAAGGACTTCCCGGATGTCGTGGCGATGGTGGAAGACGCCTTCGACCAGCTCGGCAAGACCAAGGGCCTCAAGGAGAAGCATGAGGCGTTCGCCGCCAAGAAGGATTGGGAAAACGCCAACCTCTGGGCCGAGCAGATCTGGCAGTACCAGGTCAAGACCGCCGACTTGGGCCTGCGCGCCAAGACCTACCTCGAGCAGAACGGCGCCAAGAAGATCAAGTAAGCTTTTCTTGCGCTAGACCGTTAAACGGGGAGCGTGGCAACATGCTCCCCGTTTTATTCACACGATTCAGGAGATATCACATGAAACGCATTCCCCTCCTCGCCGTGCTGGCCGGACTGACTTTCGCCGCCGGCAATGCCCTGGCCGCCGCCGACGGCGCCAAGCTCTACCAGGAAAAGACCTGCGTCGCCTGCCACGGCAAGGACGCCAAGAAGCCGCTGACGCCGGAGTATCCGAAGCTGGCCGGCCAGAACGCCAAGTACGCCGAGAAGCAGATGCAGGACATCAAGAGCGGCGCCCGCGCCAACGGCAACAGCGCCGCCATGAAGGGCGTCATGCATCTGGTCAGCGACGAGGAAATCAAGGCCCTCGCCGACTATCTTTCCAAGCTGAAATAAGCGCCCTCGCGCTGTGGCGGCCGCCGCGGGCGGCCGTCTTTATTGCCATTGACGTACGTCAATGTGTGCCTTTGGCCGTTGCGGGATAATTTAGCGTTTTCTAATATTCCGCCATGGGAGACTGAGATGAAGAAACTTGCATTGGCCCTTTCGCTGGCCCTGTCCTCGACCCTGGTCCTGGCTGCCCCGCCCGCGCCGAAGGCCGCCGGCATCGAATCCAAGGATTACCAGTGGGCGAAGATGGAAGGCGAGCTCAAGGAAGCGCTGGCCAAGAAGGGCGACGTCAAGCGCGGCCAGGACACCTACGAGATCTGCGGCGCCTGCCACCTGCCTACCGGCGCCGGCCGTTCCGACGGCACCTTCCCGCAGCTTGCCGGCCAGCACACCACGGTGCTGATCAAGCAGATGGCCGACATCCGCATGGGCCTGCGCGACAACCCGACGATGTATCCCTTCGCCAAGGAAATGACCGATCCGCAGGACCTCGCCGACACCTCGGCCTACATCCAGAGCCTGTGCATCCCGATTGACCACGGCAAGTACGAAGGGGCCGATGCCGCCAAGCAGATCGCCGCCGGCAAGGACCTCTACGAAAAGCAGTGCAAGGAATGCCACGGCGCCAACGGCGAGGGCAACAAGGAGAAGTTCTATCCCGTCATCGCCGGCCAGCACTACAAGTACCTGCTGCGCCAGATGACGGAAATCCGCGACGGCCACCGCCGCAATGCCAACCCGGACATGGTGAAGGTCATCAAGCCCTACACCAACGACCAGCTGGTCGCCATCTCCGCCTTCCAGGCCAGCCTCTCCATGCCCGGCTCGATGTGCAAGCCGAAGGCCGGCGCCGCCAAGAAGAAGTAATGCCGCATTTCCCGCCGCCCGCTCGAACGGGCGGCGGGTCAAACCAATAGCCGCCCCGCCGGACTCGCGGCAGCGGACGGCAAGGCCCGACAGAGAAACCGACATGCCAGTCCAGAAAAGTCCGAACTTCATCGTTGCCGCATTGACCGGCATCGCCCTCGTTGCGATGGTCGCCGCCTATTTCGCGCCGATCTGGTGGGTTTCGCTCACTGCGCCGAACTACCCGAAGGACGCCTTCCCCGACGGCATCCGCATCCACTTCCATTTCGACGGCGTCTACAACGGCTGCAAGGCGGCCGGCGCCGGCACGCGCATGGCCGAGGAGATCA
>JAEHDO010000143.1 GCA_016880375.1 Betaproteobacteria bacterium
ACGTAGTTCTCGGCCATCGTCGTGCGCCCGGCGAGCGAATGCACGACATAGTCCAGCTCCGCATCCAGCGCCCGTTGTTCGAAGGGATTCGTGTCGGGGAAAGTGTGCAGCAGCATGGTCATCCACCAGGAGAAGCGCTCGGCCTTCCAGATGCGGCGCAGGCAGCGCGCGGAATAACGGTCGATGCCCGCCTCGCTGCCGGCGTAGAACTCGATCAGGGCGCGCGACAGAGTGCGCACGTCGGTGGCGGCGAGGTTGAGGCCCTTGGCGCCGGTCGGCGGCACGATGTGGGCGGCATCGCCGGCGAGGAACAGGCGGCCGAAGCGCATCGGCTCGGCGACGAAGCTGCGCAGCGGCGCGATGCTCTTCTCGATCGACGGGCCGGTGACGAGCCGCTCGTTCGCCTGCGGGTCGAGCCGCTTGCGCAGCTCCTCCCAGAACTTGTCGTCGGACCAGTTCTCCACCTTTTCGGTCAGCGGCACCTGCACGTAGTAGCGGCTGCGCGTGCGGGAGCGCATGCTGCACAGGGCGAAGCCGCGGTCGGTCTGGGCGTAGATCAGTTCCTCCGACACCGGCGGCGTGTCGGAGAGCAGCCCGAGCCAGCCGAAGGGATAGACGCGCTCGAAGTTGGCGATGGCGTTCTTCGGCACGCTGGCGCGGCAGACGCCGTGGAAGCCGTCGCAGCCGGCGATGAAGTCGCACTCGATCTCGTGGGCGGCACCGTCCTTGGCGTAGCGCACGCGCGGCCGCTGCGTGTCGAAGTCGTGCACGCTGACGTCCCTGGCCTCGTAGATCGTCTTCAGGCCGGCGGCGGCGCGGGCGTCCATCAGGTCCCTGGTGAGTTCGGTCTGGCCGTACACCATCACCCGCTTGCCGCCGGTGAGCCCGGCGAGGTCGATGCGATGCCGAACGCCGCCGATGAGCAACTCGAAGCCGTCGTGCGGCAGGCCCTCGGCGTGCATGCGTCTGCCGACGCCGGCTTCGTCGAGGAGGTCGACGGCGACCTGCTCGAGCACGCCGGCGCGGATGCGCCCGAGCACGTATTCCGGGGTCTGCGCCTCGAGGATGACGGCGTCGATGCCGGCCTTGGCGAGCAGCTGGCCTAGGATCAGCCCCGAAGGGCCGGCGCCGATGATGGCAACTTGTACTCTCATGTCGTGATCCTCTTCAAACGCATTCCATGACAGTCAGGATTCTGGCCCCGCGCGGCGGGGCCAAGAAGCGCCGGGACCCACTATCAGCTATCGCATTCTGCGATAGCCGGCAGGTCCTAGGGAAAGGTTTCGGTGTCGATTTCCTGCTGGGTGGCCGCGTTGTAGCGCGGGCCGGTGACGGTGCGCTGGTTGATGAGCGCGTCCAGCCGCGCAACCAGGCCGGCATCCAGCGCCACGGTGGCGGCGCCGGCGTTCTCGTCGAGGTGCGCGCAACTGCGGGTGCCGAAGAGCGGCAGGATGTCGTCGCCCTTTGCCAGCAGCCAGGCGAGCGCGAGCTGCGCCGGCGTGCAGCCGGCTTCGGCGGCGATTTGGCGGTAGTCCGCCAGCAGGCCGAGGTTCTTCGCATAGTTGGCCGGCTCGAAGCGCGGCATCTGGCGGCGGATGTCCTTAGCCTCGAGTTCGGCTTCCGGATCGATCAGCGTGCCGGTGAGGAAGGCGCGGGCAAGCGGGCTGAAGGCGACGAAGGCCGTGCCCAGCTCGCGGCACGCCGCCAGCGTGGCGATCTCCGGATTGCGCGTCCACAGGGAATATTCGGACTGCAGCGCGGCGATGGGATGCACGGCATGCGCCCGGCGCAGCGTGGCGGCGGAGACCTCCGACAGGCCGATGGACTTGATCTTGCCCTCGCGCACCATGCCTGCCAGCGCGCCGACGCTGTCCTCGATCGGCACCTGCCTGTCCATGCGGTGCAGGTAGTAAAGGTCGATGACGTCCGTTTGCAGGCGCTGCAGGCTTTCCTCGCAGGTGCGCTTGAGGGTTTGCGGCCGGCCGTCGATGACGCGCTTGCCGTCCACCCCGGTCATGCCGCACTTGCTGGCAAGGAATATCTTCTGCCGGTGCGGCTTGAGCACGCGGCCGAGCAGCGCCTCGTTGGCGCCGAAGCCGTACAGCGCCGCCGTGTCGAAGTGGGTGATGCCGCGGTCGAGCGCATGCAGCAGCAGCGCCCCGGCCGCCTCCGCGGGCGGCGGCGAGCCGTAGGCGTGGCTGAGGTTCATGCAGCCCAGCCCGAGGGCCGAAACGCCGAAGGGGCCGAGGCGGCGCCTCTGCATGGTCAGAGCCTGAGGACGAACAGCGTGATCGAGGGCAGGTATACGAGCAGGGTCACGCGCAGCAGGTCGCTGGCGACGAATGGCCACACGCCGCGATAGGTATCGCGGATCGGGATGTCCGGCGCCATCGACTGGATGACGAAGAGGTTCATGCCCACCGGTGGCGTGATCAGGCCGACCTCGACGACGATCAGCACGATGATGCCGAACCAGATCGCCGCCTCCTCCGGCGGCAAGCCAAAGTCGAGGCCGGCGAACATCGGAAAGAAGATCGGGATGGTCAGCAGGATCATCGACAGCGAGTCCATGACGCAGCCGAAGATCAGGTAGAAGACGATGATCGCCCACAGCACCGCGTAGGGGCTCAGGCCGAGGCCGCCCACCCAGCCGGCCAGTTCCTGCGGCAGCTGCGACAGGGCCAGGAAGACGTTGTAGGCGGCGGCGCCGAGGACGATCATGAAGACCATGCCGGTACCGCTCGCCGTGGCCTCGAAGGCGCGCATGATCTTCTCGCGGTTGAGGTCGCCCTTCCACCACGCCAGCAGGCCGGTGGCAACGGCGCCGACGGCGGCGCCCTCGGTCGGCGTGAAGATGCCGGCATAGATGCCGCCGATGACGGTCACGAAGATCACCAGCACGGGCCACACCGCGCGCATGGCGCGCATGCGTTGCGCCCAGGGCATCGGCTCGAGCGTGCGGCCGCCCCAGGCGGGACGCATGTGCACGACGATGCTGATGACGAACATGTAGCCGATGGCTGCCAGGATGCCGGGAACGAAGGCGGCGGCGAACAGCATGGCGATGTTCTGTTCGGCCAGGATGGCGTAGATCACCAGCACGATCGAGGGCGGTATCAGGATGCCGAGCGTGCCGCCGGCCGCCAGCGCGCCGCTGGCCAGGCCGCCGTCGTAGCCGGCCTTGCGCAGTTCGGGCAGCGACACCTGACCCATCGTCGCCGCGGTGGCGAGCGAGGAGCCGCAGATCGAGCCGAAGCCGGCGCAGGCGCCGATAGCCGCCATGGCGAGGCCGCCCTTGCGGTGGCCGAGAAAAGCCTCGGCCGCCTTGAACAGCGCCTGGGAGATGCCGCCGAGCGAGGCGAACTGCCCCATGAGGAGGAACAGCGGCACGATGGACAGGGAGTGGTTGGAGAACGTGCTGTAGGCCATGGTCTTCATCTGGTTGAGCAGCGGCGCAGCGCTGCCATATACCAGCCACGAGCCGACGAGCCCCAGCGCCAGCATCGACAAGCCGATCGGCACGCGCAGGAAAATCAGCAACAGCAGGACGGGAAAGGACCAGGCGGCGAGGGTCAGCGAATCCATCAGTGGCTCCCTTCCGCCGTCCTGAAGTCCTGCGGCGGCGCTGCCAGCCCCAGGGTCTCTATCAATCGCCAGGCGTACACCACGCAGCCGAACAGGCCGGGCAGCAGCGACGCGGCATAGCCCCACCAGACCGGCATCTGCAGGATGAAAGTGACTTCGTTGTTATCGCGGTACTCAAGCATGGCCAGCCCCATGCGCCAGACGAGCAGGCACCAGACGACGAGGGTCAGCACCTCGATCAGCACGAAGAGGAAGCGGCGCATGGCCGGCGGGTAGGCATGCCAGAGCATGGCCACGTCGGCATGGGCGCGCTTCAGGTGGCACCAGGGCAGGAAACAGAACACGGCCAGCGCCGTGCCGGCCTCGACCAGCTCGAAGTCGCCAGGAACCGGTCCCAGCCCGGCAAACGTTAAAGAGCGCCCGATGATGCTGACCACGCTGATGACGGCCAGCAAGGCCAGCACGAATGCGCCGAACCAGGCCAGCATTCGGCTGACGCTATATACGGTTTTGCTCACGGATGACTTACCTCCTGCGCGAGCCGCGCCGCCGGCCTCGTGCCGGGGCGCGGCCGGCTGCTAGACTATTTCTTCTTGTTGTATTTCTCGATCAGCGCCTCGGCTTCGGCGGCAAGTTTCGGGCCGTCGATGCCCTTGCCACCCACTTCCCTGTACCAGATGCCGCGCACGGCTGCAGCTGTGCGGCGCCAGGTCTGGGTCTCGACCGCATCGAGCATGTAGATCTTGTTGCCGGCCTTCTTGACCAGGTCCAGGCCAACCACGTCGCCCCCATCCATGGCGCGGCCGAACAGGGCAGCCGTGTCGGCACCGCTGTTGGCGTCGATGACCTTCTTCAGGTCGGCCGGCAGCTTGTCGTAGGCGCCCTTGTTCATCGCCACCACGAAGGTCTGGGTGTACAGGCCCTGTTGGCCGGCAAAGCCGGTGTGGTTCTTGACGATCTGCTGCACCTTGAGGGCCGGCACGACTTCCCAGGGAATGGTGGTTGCAGTAATGACCCCCTTGGACAGCGACTCGCCGACAGCCGGTACAGGCATGCCCACCGGCACCGCACCGAGCTGTTCGAGCATGATGTTGGTGATGCGCGAACCGCCGCGCACCTTCACGCCCTTGAAGTCCTCCAGCTTGGTGATCGGATCCTTGCTATGAATCAGGCCGGGGCCATGCACGTGCACCGCGATGATCTTGACGTCCTTGAATTCGTCCATCGCGTTCTTCTCGACGTATTCCTGGAAGGCGCGCGAGGCCGGCTCGGCCAGTCCGCTGCTGAAAGGCAGCTCGAACACCTCGGACTTCGGGAAGCGGCCCGGCGTGTAGCCGAGCACGGTCCACACGATGTCGGCGACGCCGTCCTTGGCCTGGTCGAAAAGTTCCGGAGCCTTGCCGCCGAGCTGCATGCTCGGGAAATGCTGGATCTTGATGCGGCCACCGCTCTCCTTCTCGACTTTCTGCGCCCACGGCACGATGGCTTTGGAGGGAATCGTCGCCTGCGGCGGCAGGAACTGGTGGAAGCGCAGGGTCACGTCGGCGGCAAAAGCCGACTGCCAGGCTACGGCCCCGATGGCGACCGCCAGCATCGTTTGTATGAGCTTCATGTTGTCTCCTCGCTTTCTTAGGTTGATGGACGAAAGGCGCTCAAACGCTCTTATGTTGAGTTTCTAACAATTGGCTTTCTAACAGATTCAATATCCGGTAGCAAGGCAAAACCTGTGCGACGCCGGCATTCGGCTCGCGGTTTTCGCGGATGGCGGCGAAAAACTCACGGTCCTGCAACTCGATGCCGTTCATTGATACATCAATTTTTGATACGTCAATCTTGTTGTCCTTGCCGTCGAACAGATCGTCGTAGCGTGCAATGTAAGTACCCGTGTCGCCAATGTAGCGGAAGAAGCTGCCGAGCGGACCCTCGTTGTTGAACGACAAGGATAGCGTGCAAATCGCGCCCGTGCTCGCCTTTAGCTGGATCGACATGTCCATGGCAATGCCGAGCGAAGGGTGGACCGGACCCTGGATGGCGTTGGCCTGGACAATCTCTCCGCCGGCCTGCCAGGCGAACAGGTCCACCGTGTGCGCCGCATGGTGCCACAGCAGGTGGTCGGTCCAGCTGCGCGGCTGGCCCAGCGCATTCATGTTCGTGCGGCGGAAGAAATAGGTCTGCACGTCCATCTGCTGGAGGGCGAGCTCGCCGGCCTCGATCTTCCTGTGCACCCACTGGTGGCTGGGGTTGAAGCGGCGCGTGTGGCCGCACATGGCGACCAGGCCGGTCTGCTTCTGCAGCGCCGCCACCGCCTCGGCGCCCTCCAGGCTGTCGGCCAGCGGGATCTCCACCTGCACGTGCTTGCCGGCCTTCATGCAGGCGATGGCCTGATCGGCGTGCATCTGCGTCGGCGTGCACAGGATGACGGCGTCGACATCCTTCAGCGCCAGGCTGTCGGCAAGGTCGGTGGCGACGTGGCCGATGCCGTACTTGTCGGCGACTTCCTTCGTCTTCGCCAGTTCGCGGCTGACCAGCGACACCACCTCGACGCCGTCGATCAGCCTGATCGCGTCGAGGTGCTTGATGCCGAAGGCGCCGGCGCCGGCCAGCGCGACTTTTATTGCTTTGCCCATTATTGGTTCTCCAGGATCAGGTGGCCCACGGCGGTATTGCTCGCCGGGACATGGTAGAAGCGGTGCGCCACCTTGGGTGGATTGTCGCTCATGGCGCCGCGTGCGATCAGCCACATCACCAGCTCGATGCCTTCCGAGCCGGCCTCGCGCACGTAGTCGATGTGCGGCATCTGCGACAGCCCCGCCGGATCGGCGATGAGCCGGTCGAGAAAGGCGTTGTCCCACTCGCGATTGATGAGGCCGGCGCGCGGCCCCTGCAGCTGGTGGCTCATGCCGCCGGTGCCCCAGACCTGCACCTTGAGCGGCGCGTCGAAGGATTCCACCGCCTTGCGGAGTGCTCGGCCGAGGTTGAAGCAGCGGCGGCCCGAGGGCACCGGGTACTGCACCACGTTCACCGCGAAGGGAATCACCGGGCACGGCCAGGCCGTCGGCTGGCCGCACATCAGCGACAGCGGCACGGTGAGGCCGTGGTCGACGTCCATCTTGTTCACGATGGTGAGATCGAAGTCGTCCTGGATCACCGACTGGGCGATGTGGGCGGCAAGCTCGGGATGCCCCTTCACCATCGGCACCGGGCGCGGCCCCCAGCCCTCGTCCGCAGGCCTGAACTCCGCTGCGCAGCCGATGGCGAAGGTCGGGATCATCTCCAGGCTGAAGGCCGTGGCGTGGTCGTTGTAGACGAGGAAGATGACGTCGGGCGTGTTCTCCTTGAGCCAGGCCTTGGAGAACTCGTAGCCGGCGAACACCTTCTGCCAGTACGGCTCGCCGGTCTTGCCGAGGTCGAGCGCGGCGCCGATGGCCGGCACGTGCGACGTGTAAACGCTTGCCGTGATGCGGGCCATTATTTCTTCTCCCATTCGCGGGTGTAGCGGTTGCCCTCGATGGAGCGGCCGCCGGCGATCATCATGTCGCGGTATTCCTCCTCGCTCAGGCCGGTCATGCTGCCGGCCATCTGCTGGAAGCTCTTGCCGTCGGTGGCGCCGATCTTGGCGAGGAAATAGATGTTGCCGCCGAGGCGGATGCACCAGTTGAGGTCGCGCGCCAGCACGGCCTGCTTCTGCTCCTCGGTCATCGGCCACTCGTCGAGGTAGGCGCGCTCGTTGGCCTTGAAGCGGGCGCGGTTCTCCGCCTTCATCAGCGACATGCAGAACTGGTTGAGGTGGTAGCCCTTGCGCGA
>JAEHDO010000144.1 GCA_016880375.1 Betaproteobacteria bacterium
AGGCCGAGCGAGCGGCCGACTTCCAGCATGCCGCTCGCCCGCTCCAGGAAGGCGGTGCGCGCCAGCAGATAGACGTAGGGGTACAGGACGAAGATGAACATGGCGATGGCGCCGCCGAGCGTGCGCACGTCGGGGAACCAGTAATCGCCCTTCTGCCAGCCGAAGCTCTCGCGCAGCCCGCTCTGCACCGGGCCGACGAACTGCAGGAGATCGGTATAGGTGTAGGCCATGACGTAAGCCGGCACGGCCAGCGGCAGCACCAGCGCCCACTCGAAGACGCGCCGGCCGGGAAAGTCGTGCATGGTCACCAGCCAGGCAGTCGAAACGCCGACCACGATCACGCCGCCGCCGACACCGAGGCACAGCCACAAGGTATTGGCGACGTACTCCGGCAGCACGGTTGCCGCCAGATGCGCCCAGGTGTCGCCGGTGCCGCCGGCGAAGAGGTTGGCCCAGACGCTGGCGATAGGCGCCGCCGCCAGGGCAGCAATAACGAGCGCCGTCAGGGCGAGCGCGCTCACGCCGCGGAAAACCGGACGGGAAGGCAATAAAGCTGTCGTGGCTGTCTGCATTGGGGTCGTGCGTCAGAGCGCTGCCTGAAGCATAATGAGAATTGTAATTGATTGGCCACTCATGCCCCTGCTCGAACTCAAGAACATTTCCCACGCCTACGGCCGCCATGCCGTGGTGAGCGATCTTTCCTGCTCCCTTGAAGAGGGGGCGATCGGCTGCCTGCTCGGACCCTCCGGCTGCGGCAAGACGACCGTGCTGCGCGCCATCGCCGGCTTCGAGTACATCCACAGCGGCGAGATCCATCTCAACGGCGTGGTGGTCAGCAGCCCTGACCGTCATGTGGCGCCGGAACAGCGCCGCATCGGCATGGTCTTCCAGGACTACGCCCTCTTCCCCCACCTGAGCGTCGCCGACAACATCGCCTTCGGCCTGCGCGATGCCGCCGAGGCAGTGCGGCGTGCGCGCGTCGACGAAATGCTCGTCACGGTGGGGCTCTCCGGTGCCGGCGGCAAATATCCGCACGAACTCTCCGGCGGCCAGCAGCAGCGCGTCGCGCTGGCGCGCGCGCTGGCGCCCAAGCCCCACCTGCTGCTGCTCGACGAGCCCTTCTCGAACCTCGACGTCGACCTGCGCGAGCGCCTCTCGCTCGAGGTGCGCGACATCCTCAAGCAGTCCGGCATCACCGCCATCCTGGTCACGCACGACCAGCATGAGGCCTTCGCCGTGGCCGACGAGATCGGCATCATGCACGAGGGCCGCATCCAGCAGTGGGACACGCCGTACAACCTCTACCACCGCCCGGCCAACCGCTTCGTCGCCGACTTCGTCGGCCAGGGCGTGTTCCTGCAGGGGGATGTCCTTAACGCGCGCGAGGTGCGGATCGAGTTGGGTACGCTCGCCGGCAGCATTCCGACCGATTGCGGCGTCGGCTGCGCCGCCTGCGGCAAGGGTTGCCGCGTGTCGGTCCTGCTGCGCCCGGATGACGTCGTACACGACGATGGGGCGGCCACCCAGGCGGAAGTCGTGGCCAAGGCCTTCCGCGGCGCCGAGTTTCTCTACACCCTGAAACTGCCCAGCGGCGTGCGCCTGCTCTCCCTGGTGCCCAGCCACCACAACCACGCCATCGGCGAGAAGATCGGCATCCGGCTCGACGTAGACCACGTCGTCGTATTCAGAAACCCATGATCCCCTGGATCGACGGTGACGCGCCCTTCCCGCCCGTGGAAAGCGCGCTGCGCCGCCCCAACGGCCTGTTGTGCGCCGGCGGCGACCTGTCGCCGCAGCGCCTGCTGGAGGCCTACCGCCACGGCATCTTCCCGTGGTTCTCGGAAGGCGAGCCCGTCCTCTGGTGGAGCCCGGATCCGCGCATGGTGCTGTTTCCGGCGGAACTGAAGCTCTCGCGCTCGCTCGCCAAAACGTTGCGGCGCGGACAGTACAACGTCCGGCTTGACACGGCCTTCCCGGCAGTGATCCGCGAATGCAGCCAGCCGCGCCCGGGCCAGGACGGCACCTGGATCACGCCGGAGATACAACAGGCCTACTGCCGCCTGCACGCGCTCGGCCATGCCCATTGCGTCGAGACCTGGATCGACGGCAAACTGGCCGGCGGCCTGTACGGCATGGCGATCGGACGCGCCTTCTTCGGCGAATCGATGTTCTCGCGCGTCAGCGACGCCTCGAAGATCGCCCTCGCCCATCTGGCGCGTTACCTTGAACGCCAGGGATTCGGCGTGATAGATTGCCAGATGAAAACCGCACACTTGGCCTCGCTCGGCGCGAGGGAAATCCGGCGGAGCGAATTGCTGCACGGCCTGGACGCCTGGACAACTGCCGGGCCCGGGCCCGGCAAATGGCCGCAGGACGGCGCCAAGGACTTGTTTGGCAACATCACATGAGCCTGCTCAAGGACCTGCCCTTTCCGCTGCTGCAGTTCTACGCCACAGCACCCTACGCCTGCTCGTATCTGCCCGGCCGCATCGCCCGTTCCCAGGTCGCTACGCCCAGCCACCTGATCGACGCCCGAATCTACAGCGAACTGGTGCGCTCCGGATTCCGCCGAAGCGGCATCTTCACCTATCGACCTTATTGCGACGCCTGTCGGGCCTGCGTGCCCGTACGCCTGCCGGTCGAACGCTTCTCCCCGAGCCGCGCCCAGCGTCGCTCGACAACGCGCCATGGAGGCCTGGTCGCTCGCGAGTTGCCACTGGCCTTCCGCGAGGAACACTTCGCCCTCTACCAGCGCTACCAGGCCTCGCGGCACTCCGGTGGCGGCATGGACCAGGACAGCAGCGAGCAATACGCCCACTTCCTGCTGCAAAGCCATGTCGATAGCCGCCTGGTCGAGTTCCGCGAAGACGGCAAGCTGCGCATGGTGAGCATCGTCGACGTGCTCACCGACGGACTCTCTTCCGTCTACACTTTCTTCGATCCCGACCTGCCCGGCAGCAGCTTCGGCACCTGGTGCATTCTCTGGCAGGTGGCCCAATGCAGGACGCTGCGGCTGCCCTACCTCTATCTCGGCTACTGGATCGGCGACAGCCGCAAGATGGCCTACAAGGCGAAATTCCGCCCGATCGAAGGCCGCGTCGGCGGCGTCTGGCGCGAACTGACCGAGGAGGACCTGGCGCGGTAGAATTCCCCATGCTCTACGAATTCGCCCGCCCCTTCCTCTTCGCGCTCGACGCCGAAACCGCCCACGATCTCACCCTCGCCAGCCTGCGCACCGCGCATGCGCTGCACCTGCCCGTCGCCTGCGCCGCAGCCGCCGGCAAGCCGGTGCGCGTCATGGGGCTGGAATTCCCCAACCGCATCGGCCTGGCCGCCGGCCTCGACAAGAACGGCGAGTGCATCGAGGGGCTCGCCGCGCTGGGCTTCGGCCACATCGAGGTCGGCACGGTGACGCCACGGCCGCAGCCGGGCAACCCGAAGCCGCGCCTGTTCCGCCTGCCGGAGCGCCAGGCCATCATCAACCGCATGGGCTTCAACAACCACGGCGTCGACGCCCTCGTCGCCAACGTCAGGCGTTCGGCCTACCAGGGCATCCTCGGCATCAACATCGGCAAGAACTTCGATACGCCGATCGAGCGCGCCGCAGACGACTACCTGGCTTGCCTGCGCAAGGTCTACCCGCATGCCGGCTACGTGACGGTCAACATCTCCTCGCCCAACACGAAGAACCTGCGCCAGCTGCAGGGCGAATCCGAACTCGACGCCCTGCTCGGCGCCCTCAAGCGCGAGCAGGCGGCGCTGGCCCAGCAGCACGGCCGCCACGTGCCGCTGGCGCTGAAGATCGCGCCGGACCTCGACGAGGCGCAGCTCCAGTCCATCGCCGATGCCCTCCGACGCCACCGCATCGATGCGGCGATCGCCACCAACACGACAATCTCGCGCGAGGGCGTCGAGCACCTCGCCTACGCCGACGAGGCCGGCGGCCTCTCCGGCGCACCCGTCTTCGAGAAGGCCACCACCGTGCTCGGCACGCTGTCCCGCACGCTCGGCAACGAAATTTCCCTGATCGGCGTCGGCGGCGTGATGAACGGAAAATCGGCGCACGCCAAGCTGGAGGCGGGTGCGCAGCTGGTGCAGCTCTACACCGGCCTCATCTACCGCGGACCGGCGCTGGTGAAGGAAGCCATCGCGGCGACCAGGGATTTCTGAGGAAAAAGCCATGAAGGTCGGTGTCCCGAAGGAGATCAAGAACCACGAATACCGCGTCGGCCTGACGCCCGCCGGGGTGCACGCACTGACTTTGGCCGGCCATGAAGTCCTCGTCGAGGCGAATGCCGGTGCCCGCGTCGGCTTCGCCGACGCCGACTACGTGGCAGCCGGCGCGCGCATCGCGGCGAACGCGGCCGAGGCCTATGGCCGCGCGGACATGGTCATCAAGGTCAAGGAACTGCAGGCGGCAGAATTCCCCCTGACGCGGCCCGGCCAGCTGCTCTTCGCCTACCAGCACTTCGCGCCCGACCCCGACCTGCTGCAGCACGTCATCGACTGCGGCCTCTCCTGCGTCGCCTACGAAACCGTCGCCGATGCGCACGGCGAGCTGCCGCTGCTGGCGCCCATGTCGCGCGTGGCCGGGCGCCTGGCCCCGCAGGTGGGCGCCTGGGCGCTGCAGATGGCCAACGGCGGCTCGGGCGTCCTGCTCGGCGGCGTCGCCGGCGTGCCGCCGGCCAGGGTGGTCATCGTCGGCGCCGGCAACGTCGGCGCGAATGCCCTGCAGATCGCCGTCGGCATGGGCGCCCAGGTGACGCTCTTCGATCGCGGCATCGACAAGATCGCCGCCCTCGACCGGATTTACCGCGGCCGCATCGCCACCTGCGTCGCCGATCCGCTCACGCTCGAGCACGCCGTCGCCGACGCCGACCTCGTCATCGGCGCCGTGCTGATTCCCGGCAAGCTGTCGCCGAAGTGCATTTCGCGCGCGCTGCTGCGGAAAATGCGCCCCGGCTCGGTCATCGTGGACGTCGGCATCGACCAGGGCGGCATCGCCGAGACCTCGCGGCCGACCTCGCATTCCGACCCGATCTTCATCGAAGAGGGCATCGTGCATTACTGCGTGCCCAACATGCCTTCGGCGGTGGCGCGCACGGCGACGCTGGCGCTGACGCAGGCGACGCTGCCGTACGCCCTCAGGCTGGCCAATCTCGGCCTGCGCCGGGCGCTCGAGGAAGACGCCGGCCTCATGGCGGGCTTGCAAGCACACGCCGGCAAGGTGACGCACGCGGGTCTCGCCGAGGACACCCGACGGCCGTTCGCGCCACCCCGCGATGCCCTGAGAAATTCAGATAAGTCATAAGCCTATAACCCCGCCAGGGTTGTATGCTGCGCCGCGAAAAGCGATAATTTGCGGTCGCCATCCGCAATCCAACATGACCGGCTACCTCTTCATCGTCCTCGGCGCCGTTCTCGTCAACAACGTCGTCTTCGGCCGCATCCTCGGCCTGTGTCCGTTCATGGGCGTTTCCAAGAAACTGGAAACGGCCGTCGGCATGGGCGCGGCGACCACCTTCGTGCTGACCGTCGCCTCCGGCGCCGCCTACCTGATCGACCGTTACCTGCTGTTGCCGAACGGCCTCGAATACCTGCGCACGCTGTCCTTCATCATCGTCATCGCCGGCCTGGTGCAACTCACCGAGATGGTCATCCAGAAGACCAGCCCGGTGCTGCACCAGGTGCTCGGCATCTACCTGCCCCTCATCACCACCAACTGCGCCGTGCTCGGCGTGCCGCTGCTCAACGTCGCCTTCAAGTACAACCTGCTCGAATCCCTGCTGTTCGGCTTTGGCAGCGCCGTCGGCTTCTCGCTGGCGCTGGTGCTCTTCGGCAGCCTGCGCGAGCGGCTCGAGGGCGCCGACATCCCGCAGCCCTTCCGCGGCACGGCCATCGCCATGATCACCGCCGGCCTGATGAGCATCGCCTTC
>JAEHDO010000145.1 GCA_016880375.1 Betaproteobacteria bacterium
GCGGGAAATCGTCGGAGACGCCGCCGCCGCCGTGCACCTGGATGGCCCAGTCGATCACCTGGCAGGCCATGTTGGGCGCGACCACCTTGATCATGGCGATCTCCTTCTTCGCCACCTTGTTGCCGGCGACGTCCATCATCCAGGCGGCGTTGAGCGTGAGCAGGCGCGCCTGGTCGATCAGCATACGCGCATTGGCGATGCGCTCGCGCGTGACGCCCTGGTCGGCCACCGGGCGGTGAAAGGCGACGCGCTTCAGCGCCCGCTTGCACATCAGTTCGAGGGCGCGCTCGGCCAGGCCGATCAGGCGCATGCAGTGGTGGATGCGGCCGGGGCCCAGCCGCCCTTGGGCGATCTCGAAGCCGCGGCCCTCGCCGAGCAGGATGTTGGAGACGGGCACGCGCACGTCCTTGAAGTCCACCTCGCCATGGCCGTGCGGGGCGTGGTCGTAGCCGAACACCGTCAGCGCCCGCACCATGGTCACGCCCGGGGTGTCCATCGGCACCAGCACCATCGACTGCTGCTGGTGGCGGTTGACGTTGTCCGGGCTGGTCTTGCCCATGAAGATGAGGATCCTGCAGCGCGGGTCGGGCGCGCCGGAGGTCCACCACTTGCGCGCGTTGATGACGTAGTGGTCGCCGTCACGCCGGATGCTGGCCTCGATGTTGGTGGCGTCGCTGGAGGCCACGCCCGGTTCGGTCATGGCGAAGCCGGAGCGGATATTGCCTTCCAGCAGGGGTTGCAGCCATTGCTTCTGCTGTTCCGGGCTGCCGTAGCGCACCAGCACCTCCATGTTGCCGGTGTCCGGCGCCGAGCAGTTGAAGACTTCCGGCGCGATGGGCGAGCGGCCCATGATCTCGCACAGCGGCGCGTACTCGAGGTTCGTGAGGCCGGCGCCGAATTTCGACTCGGGCAGGAACAGGTTCCACAGTCCCTCCGCCCGGGCCTTCTCCTTGAGCTGGTCGATAATCTTCGTCGGCACCCAGGGATTGCCCTTCTTGCGGTTCTCTTCCAGCTCGGCGTCGAAGACGGCCTCGTTCGGGTAAACGTGCTTGTCCATGAAGGCGTTCAGCCGCTGCTGCAGTGCTTTTACTTTCTCAGAGTGTGCGAAATCCATGGTTGTTTCTTCTCCAGTCAAATCTTTCCGGCGATGATCTTTTCCACCTGGCGCCAGGCCTCCTCGGCAAGCGGACGGGCGCGCTTGCCGGTCTCGATGGCTTCCTGGCTGGAGGCGTTGCCCTGCAGGGCGCGCGCCATGATCCCCTGCAGGATGCCGACGAGGCGGAACATGTTGAAGGCGAGGTAGTACTCCCATTCGGCCGCAGGGATCGACGCGCGCCCGCTGCGCTTGCAGTAGAGGGCGACGTACTCCTGCTCGCCCGGGATGCCGAGCGCCTTCAGGTCGCAGCCGACCAGGCCGCGGAACTGGCCGGGCGACAGGCGCCAGGTCATGCAGTGGTAGGCGAAATCGGCGAGCGGATGGCCGAGGGTGGACAGCTCCCAGTCGAGCACGGCGAGGATGCGCGCCTCGCTCGGGTGGAAGATGACGTTGTCGAGGCGGTAGTCGCCGTGCACGATGCGCGTCTCGTCGCCAGCAGGGATGTTGGCCGGCAGCCAGGCCATGAGGTTGTCCATGGCCTCGATCTTCTCCGTCTCGGAGGCGCGGTACTGCTTGCTCCAGCGGTCGATCTGGCGCGCAAAATAGCTGCCCGGCTTGCCGTAGTCGGCGAGCCCCACGGCAGCGTAGTCGACGCTGTGCAGGGCGGCGATGACGCGGTTCATCTCGTCGAAGAGGGCCGTGCGCTCGGAAGGCTGAAGGCCCGGCAGCGCCGGGTCCCAGAGGATGCGGCCTTCGACGTAGTCCATGACGTAGAAGGTGGTGCCGATGACGGCATCGTCCTCGCACAGGGCGTAGCTCTTCGCCACCGGCACGTCGGTCTTCGCCAGCGCGGAAATCACGCGGTACTCGCGGTCGACGGCATGGGCCGAGGGCAGCAGCTTGCCGGGCGGCTTGCGCCGCATGACGTATTTTTTCGAGCCGGCGGAAAGCAGGAAGGTCGGGTTGGACTGGCCGCCCTTGAACTGCTCGACCGTCAGCTCGCCGGTGAAGCCCTCGACATGCGCGCGCAGCCAGTCGGCCAGGCGGCCGCTGTCGAAGGCGTGCTGCGGCGAGACGGCACGCGTGCCGGTAAACTTTTCGCTCATGTCAATTTGACGAGTTGCTTGCCCAGGTTGGCGCCCTTGAGCAGGCCGATGAAGGCCTTCGGCGCGTTCTCCAGTCCCTGGGCGACGGTCTCGCGATACTTGATCCTGCCGCTGGCGACGCCCTGCCCCAGCTCCTGCAGCGCCTGCGGCCAGCGCTCCATGTGCTCGGAAACGATGAAGCCCTGCATCTTGATCCGGTTGATGAGCACGGAGCCGATGTTCTTCATCGGCCAGGGCTCGGTGTTGTACTGCGCGATGAGGCCGCACACGGCGATGCGCGAGAAGGCGTTCATGCGCGCCAGCAGGGTGTCGAAGATCTCGCCGCCGACGTTCTCGAACAGGCAGTCGATGCCCTGCGGCGTCGCTGCCTTGATGTCTTTCCAGAGATTGCCGGCCTTGTAGTCGACGCAGGCGTCGAAGCCCAGCTCGTCGACGACGTAGCGGCACTTCTCCGCCCCGCCGGCAATGCCGACCGCGCGGCAGCCCTGCATTTTCGCCAGCTGGCCGACGACGCTGCCGACGGCGCCCGAGGCCGCCGTCACCACCACCGTCTCGCCCGCTTTCGGCTGGCAGATGTCCATCAGGCCGTACCAGGCGGTGACGCCCGGCATGCCGACGCTGCCGAGGTAGGCGGAGAGCGGGATATGCCGGTCATCCACCTTCATCAGCTGGGTGCCGTCGCTGACGCCGTAGCGCTGCCAGCCCAGCATGCCCACCACCTTGTCGCCGACGGCGAACTTCGGATGCTTCGACGCCACCACCTCGCCCGCCGTGCCGCCGACCATCACGTCGCCGAGGTTCACCGGGGCGGCGTAGGACTTGGCGTCATTCATGCGGCCGCGCATGTAGGGGTCGAGCGAGAGGAAATGGTTGCGCACCAGCACCTGGCCGTCGGTGATCTGCGGCACGGGGGACTCGACCAGCTTGAAATTCGACTCTTCAACCCAGCCCGTCGGGCGGCTGGCGAGGAGGATCTGCTTGTTGGTTTCGGTCATATCGTTTTCCCGTTGTTATCCCCTCTCCCGCCAGCGGGAGAGGGGGTAAATCAATCAACTCGCCGTCTCGCCGGGACTGACTTTGCGTTTCACCTTGAAGGAGGCCATGGCCTTCGCCACCAGCGCTCCCGCTTCGTCGCGCATCTCGCCCTCGCAGAAGATGATCGAGCCGCCGCTCCTCAGCACCCGCCCTTCCACCGTCAGGCGGCCCTGGCCGGCGGCGACGAAGCTCACGCTCATGTCCACCGTCACCACCCCGGCCGCGTGCGGCACGCTGCTGCGCGCCGCCGAGCCCATGGTGACGTCGAGCAGCGTCATCACCACGCCGCCGTGGGCGTATTGCCAACTGTTCTGCAGCTCGGGGCGCATCTCGATGGAGGCCACCGCCCGCCCCTTCTCCCAGTGTTCGGCCTTAGCCTGCAGCAGGTCGATGAAGGGGATGTCCAGCCCGAAGAATTTCTCTTTCTTCACGCGCTCACTTGGAGATGCACGCCCCGCCGTCGACCGCGACGTACTGGCCGGTGATGTGGCGCGAAGCCGCCGAGGCGAGGAACACCACCGTGCCCATCAGGTCCTCGTCACCGCCGAGGCGGCCGAGCGGCGTCGCGGCGACGATGTGGTCGCCGATCTGGCTCAGCAGGCCCTGCGACATCTTCGAGGGAAAGAAGCCCGGGCAGATGGCGTTGACGTTGATGTTGTAGCGGCCCCACTCCGAAGCCAGGGTGCGGGTGAAGTTCACCGCCGCGCCCTTGCTCGTGTGATAGGCGATCGCATTCATGCCCTGCGGGCTGCCGGAAAGGCCGGCCACCGAGGCGATGTTGATGATCTTGCCGGACTTCTGCGGGATCATGCAGCGCTTGCCGACCTCCCGGCTGAGAAAGAACATGGCGTTGATGTTGAGGTTCATCACCTTGTTCCAGGCTTCGTCGGGATGGTCCTCGGCGGGTGCGCCCCAGGTGGCGCCGGCGTTGTTCACCAGGATGTCGATCGAACCGTACTTCGCCAGCACGGCGTCGACCATGGCGGGGATCTGGTCGAACTTCGACAGGTCGTTGGTGACGGTGAGCACCTCGATGCCC